>NZ_JBFTZN010000229.1:0-9456 GCF_056406775.1 Allobosea sp. P1_A7 | reverse complement strand
AAGCGCAGTAGAGCGGCCCCGCCAGCGGCGGCGCCGTCTCGATGGCTGCGTTATAGGCCCCACCCTCTCACCCTGTCAACGCCAAAACAAAACTTTTCCGACAGTTCCGTGACAGGGCCTCCTATTTTGGCGATCCGCCGTCGGGAGCGCTGAAATAAAATCAATGATCGCAATGCCTTGCTGAGTTATCCACTTCCCGGGGTCTGCATCTGCTCAATTCCGAGGCGCGAGACGCCGCCATCGACGGCAGCGAAAGTCCTTGGCACGCGCACCGTCCTTGGGGGCCATTCCGGACAGCGACCGGCCATTCCCACGACACGCCCGAGGGTCTGCGCTGCCGGTCTGGACGCCGAACGCGGCGCTCTGCACATTCCCAGGTCTGCCTCGCATCCGCTCGCGGCAGTCCAGGACGCCCTCCGGCAACAAGCCGGCGCGCGAACGGGACCGGATCACGAGCGGATTCACACCATGCCGGAGAATACTATGCCTGAGATCATCGTGGTCGGCGCCGGAGTCCTCGGCACCTCCGTCGCCTATCGCCTCGCGCTCGCGGGCGTGCGCGGTACCGTGCTTGAGGCGACACGGGTTGGCGGCGGTACGTCCGGCATCAGCTTCGCCTGGACCAACTCCTGCAACAAGGAGCCGCGCAGCTATCATGACCTGAACGTCGCCGGCATGAAGGCGCACGCAGCATTGAAGGACGAGTTTGGCGCAACACCCTGGTGGCATGGCGGCGGTCGCGTCGAATGGAAGGCGGAAGCCGAGCGCGACGGTCAGCGCACCAAGGTTTCACGCCTGCAGGGCTGGGGCTACGCGGCCGAATGGATCGATCGCAAGCAGTTGCTCGAACTCGAGCCGGATATCGATCCCGCGGCGATCGGTGACGCACCCATCGCCTGGTACCCGAATGATGGCTGGCTCGACCCGGTCGTCTACGCCCACGCCATGATGAGCGCGGCATGCCGGCTCGGCGCTGAGCTGAAGACCCAGACGCGGGTAAGGGCCCTCCTCGTCGAAGGCGGCAAGGTCACGGGCGTACGCTGCGAAACCGGCGAGACATTTCATGCAGACGTGGTGGTGAACTGCACCGGGCGCTGGTCCAATGACACGATCGGCACGTCCGCTCCCAATGTCCCGCTGGAGCCCACGGTCGGTTTCCTGGTCTTTACATCGCCTGTGCCGGCTTCGATCCAGCGCGTGGTCTCCTCGCCGCTTTGCGATTTCCGACCGGATGGCGCCGGAAGGCTGATGGTGCATTGGGGACCGGCCGACGCGCAGGTGACGCCCGAGGTCAGCGAGCATCCCGGCATGGCACAGGCTGCGGTCGTGATCGAACGGCTGACCAGGATCCTTCCCGGCATTGCGCCGATCCAACCCGAGGCCACGCGCGTCACCCAGCGCCCCATTCCCAGGGATGGCCTCTCGGCCATCGGGCCCGTGCCTGGCCTCGACGGCTATTATCTGATGGTCACGCATAGCGGCGCGACGCTCTCGCCGGCGCTCGGGGCCATGGCCGCGGACGAGATCCTCACTGGCATTGAACAGCAGGAGCTTGCCGATTTCCGCCCCGCGCGCTTCTTCACATAGAATGGGAATCCGCGGCGGCCCCCGGAGAACCGTCCAGCCGTGTGCTCGTCGCGCCGAATGATGGGAGGGCAAGCCGTGACGGAGGTTCACGACCTTCAGCGCTTCGTTACCGCCCAGGAGCCGATCTTCGAAACCGCGCTTGCCGAGCTGCGAGCAGGCCGGAAGCGGACCCACTGGATGTGGTTCGTCTTTCCGCAGCTGCGCGGTCTTGGCCTTTCGCCGACGGCGGAACGCTACGGCCTGGCGTCGCTGGCGGAAGCGCGTGCCTATCTCGCCCATCCCATTCTCGGCCCCCGCCTCGTCGCGTGCACCGCCGCCATCCTGGAGCTCGAGGGCCACTCAGCCCACACCATCTTCGGCTCGCCCGACGACAAGAAGCTTCGCTCGAGCTTGACCCTGTTTGCGCTAGCCGCGGCTAGCGGCGACACTATCTTCCGGCAGGGCCTGCAGCGCTATTTTGGCGGCGAACCGGATCCGCGCACGCTCGACCTGATCGGGCAGCCCCCGTCCGGCGAAACGCGCCCATAGTCCGCAAGCGGCAGATCGCTCACCAGGGGCCGTGAAGCTACCCCTGGAAGCGGATTGTCATTGCCCTGTGCTCGCGGCAACCGGCCGGCCGGGCCCACTCCCCGACCGGAGATCGCCACGCTTCGCGAGGGCCAAGGCTTCAAGCTCGAGGACCATTCGCTCCGGTGTCTCACATGGGAGGGCGCCGAGCACTGAAATCTCGCGGGTCACATCGACCGGCAAGCCCGAGTTCGAGTCGTCGGGAATCTGATTCAGCCGGCCGCCGATGCAGACCGGGATGGACCGGCCGGCCCGCTCGAGAGCGCCCAGTACCTCGCTCGCGAACCGAAGGGCGATGCCGTTATATGTGCTGATGGCGATGACATCGCATCCCCGTGCCAGCGCAATCTCGACAAGATCATCGGGGTCGACCGATGTACCGCCATCGACCGCCTCRACCCCCAGGCTCGTGAGCAGGTGCTCGATCAGATTCTTGCCGTGCTCATGGACATCGCTGCTGGCCACACAGACCTTGAGACCACTCGCTTCAATCAGACGACGGGCACTGACCGGAACCTTCGCCACCCAGGATTCAGTGGCGTGCTGGAGCTCCTCGACCCATTCGGCAAGCACAATGGCCCGCCGCCCGCCCCATGCCGCACGGTCGGCTGCCCCCGCGCCATACAGCGCCTCTAGGCGTTTCGGACCGATTCGGCGCAGGGCCAACATGAGTGCGGCAGGATCGCGCGCGTCGATTCCGGCTTCCCGCAAGCCCGTCAAGACCTTGCCGGCAAAGGCCCGGCCGCCATCGACGAGGCTTGCGGCCATCCCGTCGACCAAAGCCAGGTCGATCAGGCCGAGATTGGCGGACGCGTGCTCGACCATCCGGGCTGCGAAAACCTGCGCATCGATGATTTCGTCGGTATCGGGTATCCGCTCGTTCTCGGTCACCGGGACCGGATTGATCGCGTGCCCACTCGCCCGGCGCTGCAGCGACCAGATATCGGCCTGGAGGTAGCTCGCCAGACTTGCGAAATTGCCGGCCGGCGTGGATCTGTAACTCACCGTGTTGCCGAAAATCATGCTTCCCGGCGTGTCAGACACCTGCATCAAGGCATGATGGAAGGCGAGCCGCATGAGCGGGGCCGTGAAATGGTGTCCGTAGCAATGCGAGACTTTGGCGCCGATCAACGCATCGACGATGTATTTCTCGATCAGCACCATGCCGAGCGCGGAACTCATATCGGCGAACAAACCGGCAAAGCCGTCGTCGAGGTTCGAATGAACCAACACCTCGACGGGTTGAGCAGCGATTAACCCAAGCGCCGTCACCGTGGCCTCGGTGGTGGCGACATCGTCGTCCCAATCGGGGAGGCGGAACGTGAAATATTGGCCGAGATTCCCGACAGTGGTGACCCCGGCTGCCAGCGCTGCCCGGGTATTCTCCACGGCCCCGGGCAAGCCCAGCATGAAGTCGCCGAAATGCGCCGCGGCCGGCACGATGCCGGTGATCCGCGAAAAATCCTCGGGCCCGTCGAGGACGATGCCGGTGCCGCGCGGACGCTGGGAGCGCTGCGCGAGCGGGTACCCCATCGACCAGTCCAGGGTGATGCCGAAGCGATCGACCACCGTGCCGAGCCGGGCGCAGCTTTCATGCACGGTCCGGATTGCGTCCAGCGTTCTGTCGACGCTGCGAAAGCCGATATGGGCGTGCTGCATGATGCGCCCCTGAACGGCAGTCCTGCGCTTGTAAGCCGCCTCGGAAGGAACGCCCATCGTATCGAGGAAAAGATTGCGGCCCACCTGCCAGGTGCGCGCCATGACCGCGCCCTTTGCAAGCAGCTCGGCGCCCGGCCGAAGCGCGCCGGGAACGAGATCCGCGAGAGGCGGCAACACCGTGTTGGTCATGAAATCCTCCCGGCCATGCGCTCCTGAATTCCCGCGTCAGATGGCCACGATGTCGAACTGGCGTCGGATCGCGGCGACCAGACTGGAGGCCGTGATCGCCGAGGTCTTTGGGTTGCCGGCGGAGGGCAAGTTGGTGAAGCGCAGATAGGCCGAGCCGAGCGAGCTCTCCGCCTCGATCTCGTGAATATTTCCCCTGGCCGCGGGATCGGAGACGATCCGCGTCGTCACCCGTGCGGCACGCGCTGCGAGCGCAATGGTGAGCCCGACATTCAGGTTCCTGGGATAGAGCCGCGCCGCTTCCTCCGCGCTGCCTTCATAGAGCACGATCTCGGCGACGAGCGACCGCTCGCTAAGCCCGGCCTGCGCCAGCTCGGCCGCCCACGCGTCCGGTGGCTTGCGCGAGGTGTAGCGAATCCGGGCATCGTCGGCTTCGCGTAGCGCCGCGAGATAGTCGAGCCCCCCGACAGCCCCGGATGGCAGGATGAGTCGCGCCCCGCTCCGTGCCGCGATCCCGGTCAGGCGAGCCAGGAAATCAGTATCGGCAAGGGCGCCCGTCGAAGCCGCAATGACCGCAAGGCCCGCGGCCAGAACATCCGGCAAGGCCTCCACGACGGCGGCATGCCCGGCCGCCTCGACAACGAGGTCGGGTCGGCTGGCAATCAGTTCCGGCACCGTCGTGGCGACCTCGACGCCTTCCGGCACCGTGGCACAGCTCGGAGAATCCGGCCGCAACAGCACGGTGAAGTGAAAGTCCGCCGACTGTTGGAGGCGCGCATGCACCTCGCGCGCGATCGTGCCGAAGCCGATCAACCCTATTCGCTTCCTGCTCATGGCAGTCCCATTGCGGCAGATCAGGGGTTGCGCTGGTCGGTCGGCGGCACGGCGAACACGGTCTGGCGCTCGATTTCGAGAACGTTGTCCGGTCGGGGGAAATTGGCCGGCGCCGCCTCGCCCGCGACCCGCGAACGGCCGATCAGACGGAAGAAATCCTCGAGGCCATTCGGCACGATCAACCAGACCCAGTGCAGGTCCTCGGTCCCCTCGTTGATGAACATATGCCGACGGCTCTTGCCGACGAAGATCGCGGTGCCGGGTTGAAGCGGAACGTCCTTGCCGTCGAGCACTGCACGCCCCTTGCCCTTGATGAAATAAATCACCTCCTCGTGTCGATCGTGGCTGTGTTCACGGACATAGCCACCGGGCGGCACGGTCTGGGTTCCCAGAGCCAATGGGTGATCCATCCGCACCCGCGCGGGGTCGACGACCACCTCGATATGGCCGTTGGCCGGAACCGGCTGCCAATAGCTCGTCGCCTGGCCGGGCTGGATAACGAATGTCTCACCGGGTTCGTGAATTTCGGTCATGGGGTCATCTCCATTCCGTTGGCTCTTCGCGGGACGGCGGAAAGCAACTTCTGCGTATAAGGATGCTTGGGAGCAGCGAAGATCTCGGCCGTGACGCCGTGTTCGACCACCTCGCCGCGCTGCATGATCGCGATCCGATCGCAGATCTGGGCCGCGACGCGCAGGTCGTGCGTGATGAAGATCATCGACAGAGAGAGCCGATCGCGCAGTTCGACGAGCAGCTGCAGCACCTGCGCCTGGACCGAGACATCCAGCGCCGAAACCGCCTCGTCGGCGACCAGGATCTTTGGCTCGAGCGCAAGCGCTCGGGCGAGCCCGATGCGCTGGCGCTGCCCGCCCGAAAACTGATGCGGCAAACGGTCGGTGGCGCTGGGATCAAGCCCCACCAGCGAGAACAACTCCTTGGCTTTGGCCAAGGCCTTGTCCTGCTTGACGCCGCGGGCGATCAGCCCCTGGGAGACCAGGTCCCCGGCCGTGCGCCGCGGATTGAGCGAAGCGTAGGGATCCTGAAACACCATCTGGACGAGATGACGCTGGCGGCGCAGCGTCTCGCCGCGAAGCTTGCCGAAATCGACGCCGTCGAGTTCGATCACTCCCTGATCGGGATCGAGCAGGCGTACGATGCAGCGCGCCAGAGTCGACTTGCCCGAACCGCTTTCGCCGACGATGCCCAGAGTAGCCCGGCTCGGCAGATCGATATCGACCGCCTTCACCGCGTAGGTCACGCGGCGCTGCCGGCCGAACCAACCGCCTCCCGTCCGATAGGTCTTGGACAGAGCGCGCACCGTCGCGATCGTCTTGTCCGGCAACTCCCGCGGCGGCGGCGGGGTGATGCTCGGAACCGCTGCGATCAGCGCGCGCGTATAGTCGGCCTTGGGATTATCGAGCACCTCGCGGACTGTTCCGCTTTCGACGACGCGACCATGCTGCATCACCATCACCCGGTCGGCGATCTCCGCGACAACGCCGAAGTCATGGGTAATGAACAGAACCGCCATGCCGGTCCGCCGCTGGATGTCCCTGATCAGCGTCAGGATCTGCGCCTGGATGGTGACATCGAGGGCAGTAGTCGGCTCGTCCGCGATCAGGATCTTCGGTTCCAGAGCCAGCGCCATGGCGATCATCACGCGCTGGCGCTGCCCTCCCGACAACTCATGGGGATAGGCCCGGTAGGCCGAAGCCGGCTCGGGAATGCCGACCTCGTCCAGCAGCTTCAGCGCTCGCTCCCGGATCTCCTGCTTCGACAGCTTGGTGTGAGCCCGGAACATCTCCGCGATCTGGTCGCCCGCGGTTCGCAGCGGGTTGAGGGCCGTCATCGGCTCCTGGAAGATCATGCCGATCTCGGGACCGCGGATCGCACGCAACTCGTCCTCGGAGAGGCCGAGAATGTTCCGCTCGCCGAGCATGATCCTGCCGCCCCCCACGGGCAGGCTGGTGGGAAGCAGCCCCATCAGCGCCGACGCGGTCATCGACTTGCCGGAACCGCTTTCCCCGACCACGCAGACGATCTCGCCCGGCGTGAGGGTCAGCGAGAGCTTCTCGACCGCATAAGGCCGGTCGGCCCCTCCGGGCAGGGCGATGGATAGATCTTCGATACGAACGAGAGGGGTCATCGGCCGCGGAGCCTCGGATTCAGCGCATCGTTGAGCCCCTGTCCGACAAGGGAGACGGACAGGATCGTCAGCAGGATCGCCACGCCGGGAATCGCGGAGACGTACCACTCGCTGCGCAACACCTTGCGGCCCTGGYCGATCAGATTGCCCCAGGAGGCGATGTTCGGATCGGAGAGGTCGAGGAAGGCGAGCGCGCTTTCGAGGAGGATCGCCGTCGCCATCACGACGCTGCCATAGACGATGATCGGCGCCAGAGCGTTGGGCAGAACCTCGCGGAAGATGATCCAGCGATTGGTCAGGCCGAGCGTCCGGCAGGCCTGGACGAACTCGCGATTGCGCAGGGTCAGGAACTCGGCGCGCGTCAGGCGCGCCACCGCCGGCCAGGACACGATGCCGATCGCAATCGTCACCGCCGTCATGTTCGAGCCCACCACCACCACGAGCACAAGCAACAGGATGAAGTTCGGAAGCGTCTGGAAGGCCTCCGTCATGCGCATCAGCGCATCATCCGTCATGCCGCCATAGAAGCCGGCGATCGCACCGACGACGATGCCGATTGCAATCGCAATCAAGGTCGAGACGATGCCCATCAGCAATGTGGTGCGGGCGCCGTGGGCGATCTGTGCCGCGATGTCGCGGCCCGACGCGTCCGTTCCCAGCAGGAAGCGACCGCCGAGCGAAGGCCATTGCAGCGGCCGACCGGCAAGCCCCAGTGGATCGCGCGGGTAGAGCAGGTCGGCAAAGATGGCGAGGCCGACGATGCCGATGAGCAGGAGCAGGCCAAGCACGGCAGCGGGGCTGAACAGGAAATATCGGAGCGCCTTCATGATCAGGACGCCCCGGCCGTGATCCGCGGATCAAGGCGCGCATAGATGAGATCGACGACGAAGTTCACGCAAATGACCATGATGGCAGAGACAAAGACGATCCCGAGCAGCGTGTTGAGATCGCGCTGAACTACGGATTCGTATGCGAGCCGCCCGATGCCGGGCAGCGAGAACACGCTTTCGATGACGACCGAACCACCCAGCATCGTGCCGGCTTGCAGGCCGATCAGCGTGACCATCGGCAAGAGAGCGTTCCGCAGGACATGCCGCCGGACGATTTCGCCCTGCCTCAGGCCCTTTGCCCGGGCGGTTCGCACGAAATCCAGCGTCGAGACCTCGAGCATCGAGGCGCGCATGATGCGCAGATAGATGGCGAGGAAGATCAGGGAGAGCGTGATCGTCGGCTGGACCAGATGCCGTGCGATATCGAGCACCAGCCAAATGCCCGTCAGCCCGGCACCGATTTCCTGAAAGCCACCGGGCGGGAGCCAGGCCAGCCAGATCGAGAAGACGACGATGCTCATCAGCCCAAGCCAGAAAGAGGGCGTGGCATAGAAGATGAGGCCGAGCAGCGAAATCAGCGTATCAGCCCAGCCGTTCACGCGCTGTGCCGAGACGATGCCAAGCAGCATCCCGGCAAAGAAGGCGAAGCTCAGCGCCGAGAACATCAGCAGGAGCGTTGCCGGCAGCCGCTCCAGGATAACGGTGGCAACGGGCTTGTTGTAGATCGCGGAGAATCCGAGATCCAGACGGACGAGCCGCCAGAGATAGTCCAGCAAGCGGACAGCCGCGCTGCCTTCCAGCCCATAGAAGCGACGCAACTCTGCCGCAGTGGCAGGGTCGCCACCGCCCATCTGCGCCATCAATGCATCAACCGTGTCGCCGGGCGCGAACTGAAGCAGCACGAATAATCCGGCGAGCAGGATGAGCAGCGTGGGAACGCTGCTCATCAGGCGTCGTCCGGCCAGTTTCAGAATGTGCATGGCCGTACTTTTCTGGGGCGCGCCAGGATCAGGATTCGATCCAGAGATCCGCCCAGTGGCTCGAGGGCCAGCGCGGATTGTTGTGGTGGTTCTTGAGCTTCTTGCTGGTGACCGAGATGAACTGGCGTTCTGTCGCCATCCAGAGCGGGAGCTCGGTGTTCAGCAGCTTGACGATCTCGGGATAGGCGGCCTTGCGCTTGGCCGGATCGATCTCGAAGGCGGCATCGTCCATCATCTTGTCGGCCTTGGGATCTTCCCAGCCCCACTGGTTGGTGAACGCGGTGCCCTTCGGGCTGCCCGAGCGGTACCAGACCATGGTGCTGATCGCCGGATCGGCGCGATAGATGTGCCAGCCGGTCGAGAGATCATAATTCCAGTCGCGATAGACGGCCGTCAGATAGGTCGCCGCATCGGGACGCTGAAGCTCGACCTTGATGCCGACCTGCTGCAGCGACTGCTGGATGAAGGTCGACCAGAGCGGGATGTCCTCGCCGAAGGGCGGGCTCAGCATCTTGAGCGAGAAGCGCGTGCCGTCGGCGCCGCGCTTGAAACCGGCCTCGTCGAGCAGGGCGTTGGCCTTCTTGACGTCGAACRGATAGTCGGGCGCCCCCGCCTTGTAGAAATTGACGTCGAACGGATAGTCGGGCGCCCCCGCCTTGTAGAAATT
>NZ_JBFTZN010000228.1:0-9458 GCF_056406775.1 Allobosea sp. P1_A7 | reverse complement strand
GCCTGGCGCTGCATGTTCGAGCCCATCAGCGCGCGGTTGGCGTCGTCGTTCTCAAGGAACGGGATCAGCGCGGCGGCGACCGAAACGAGCTGCTTCGGGGACACGTCCATGAAGTCGACCTTGTCGACCGGCGTGACGATGACTTCACCGGCGCGGCGGCAAACGATCAGGTCGTCGGTCAGACGGCCGCTCGCATCGGTCGCGGCGTTCGCCTGGGCGACGTTGTACTTCGCCTCCTCCATCGCCGAGAGATAGATGATCTCGTCGGTGAGCTGGCCGTCGCGGATGCGGCGGTAGGGGCTCTCGATGAAGCCGTACTTGTTCACCCGCGCGAAGGTGGCGAGCGAGTTGATCAGTCCGATATTCGGACCTTCCGGCGTTTCGATCGGGCAGATGCGGCCGTAATGGGTCGGGTGCACGTCGCGCACCTCGAAGCCGGCGCGCTCGCGGGTCAAACCACCCGGGCCAAGCGCCGAAAGACGGCGCTTGTGAGTGACTTCCGAAAGCGGGTTCGTCTGGTCCATGAACTGCGAGAGCTGCGACGAGCCGAAGAACTCGCGCACGGCGGCAGCCGCCGGCTTGGCGTTGATCAGGTCCTGCGGCATCACCGTGTCGATATCGACCGACGACATGCGCTCCTTGATGGCGCGCTCCATGCGCAGCAGGCCCAGGCGGTACTGGTTCTCCATGAGCTCGCCGACCGAGCGCACACGGCGGTTGCCGAGATGGTCGATGTCGTCGATCTCGCCCTTGCCATCGCGCAGGTCGACCAGCGCCTTGACGACCGCGAAGATGTCCTCCTTGCGCAGGATGCGCACGGTGTCTTCGGCGTCGAGATCGAGACGCATGTTCATCTTCACGCGACCGACGGCCGAAAGGTCGTAGCGCTCCGAGTCGAAGAACAGCGACTGGAACATGTTCTCGGCGGTCTCGAGCGTCGGCGGCTCGCCGGGACGCATCACGCGGTAGATGTCGAACAGCGCTTCCTCGCGGCGCGAGTTCTTGTCCACGTTGAGCGTGTTGCGGATGTAGGGACCGACCGTGATGTGGTCGATATCCAGCACCGGGATCTCGTCGAAACCTTCATCGGTCAGGAGCTTGAGCAGCTTCTCGCTGATCTCCTCGCCCGCCTCGGCGAAGACCTCGCCGGTCGCCGGATTGACCAGATCCTCGGCAATGTACTGGCCGTAGAGATCCTCGTCAGTGGCGCGCAGGAACTTCAGGCCCTTCTCGGCGAGCTGGCGGGCGGTACGGGCGACCAGCTTCTTGCCGGCCTCGACCACGACCTCGCCGGTGTCGGCGTCGATCATGTCGACCGTCGCCTTGAAGCCCTTCATGCGCTCGGCGTCGTAGGGAACGCGCCAGCCCTGCTTATCCTTGGCGTAGGCGATGTGGTTGTAGAAGCGGCTGAGGATCTCCTCGCCGTCCATGCCGAGGGCGAACAGCAGCGACGTCACCGGGATCTTACGCTTCCGGTCGATACGCGCGTAGACGATGTCCTTGGCGTCGAACTCGATGTCGAGCCAGGAGCCGCGATAGGGAATGATGCGCGCGGCAAAGAGCAGCTTGCCCGACGAATGGGTCTTGCCCTTGTCGTGATCGAAGAACACGCCCGGCGAACGGTGCATCTGCGAGACGATGACGCGCTCGGTGCCGTTGACGATGAAGGTGCCGTTATCCGTCATGAGCGGCATGTCGCCCATGTAGACATCCTGCTCCTTGATGTCCTTGACCGACTTCGCCTGGGTGTCGGGATCGATATCGAACACGATCAGGCGCAGCGTCACCTTGAGCGGGGCCGAGAAGGTCATGCCGCGCTGACGGCATTCGTCGACGTCGTATTTCGGCGGCTCGAAGGTGTATTTCACGAATTCGAGCAGCGAAGCGCCAGCGAAATCGCCGATCGGGAACACCGACTTGAAGACGGACTGCAGGCCCTCGTCGGAGCGGCCGCCCTTGGGCTCGTCCACCATCAGGAACTGGTCGTAAGACGCCTTCTGAACCTCGATGAGGTTCGGCATCTGCGCGACTTCCTTGAGTTTTCCGAAGAACTTGCGGACGCGTCTGCGGCCCTGGAGCGAATTGACCATGTTGTTCCTCGCGATCTCTCTCGGACGGCTCACCCGGCGGCCCGCTCGCGGACCAATCTTGGCAGCCACAGGCCGCCGGGGGAGCCGTTCGGCGCTTCGGCGCGCCGACATCAACTGAACTGGCTTTCCCGATGGGGCTCGCGCCCCGGAAAGCCTCTTGCATTCCTTGCGCCGCATTCCGCTTGCCGGAAACGACGCAACAGCCCCGGAGGCGGAAGACCGCCCCGGGACTGTCGTGTACGACTAGGGTCGGACCGGCATCAGCCGGCCCTGCTCACTTGAGCTCGACCTTGGCGCCGACGGCCTCGAGCTGCTTCTTGAGCTTCTCGGCCTCGTCCTTGGTCACGCCTTCCTTGAGCGGCTTCGGAGCGGCTTCCACCAGATCCTTGGCTTCCTTCAGGCCGAGACCGGTGATGGCGCGGACTTCCTTGATCACTTCGATCTTCTTGTCGCCGGCGGCGGCGAGAACGACAGTGAACTCGGTCTGCTCTTCAACAGCGGCAGCCGGAGCGCCACCGGCCGGGCCAGCCGCAACAGCGACGGCGGCAGCAGCGGAAACGCCCCACTTCTCTTCGAGAAGCTTGGCGAGGTCAGCGGCCTCGAGGACGGTCAGGGAGGACAGCTCGTCAACGAGCTTAGCAAGATCAGCCATGGTATGTTCCTACGATAAAGAGGTTCGAACGTTGATCAGGTTGGCAGACGGCCTCAGGCCGCATCCTTGTCGGCATATGCCTGAAACACGCGAGCGAGCTTTGCAGCAGGCGCGGTCGAGAGCTGAGCGATCTTGGTTGCCGGGGCCTGGAGAAGGCCGAGCAACTTGGCGCGCAGTTCGTCGAGCGAGGGCATCGTGGCCAGGGCCTTGACACCATCCGGGTTCAGGGAGGTCTTGCCCATCGCGCCACCGAGGATGACAAGCTTGTCATTGTCCTTGGCGAAAGCGACGGCGACCTTCGGCGCCGCGACCGGATCGCTGGAATAAGCGATCAGGGTGGGGCCCTTCAGCAGGGGGCTGATGGACGCGACGTCGGTGCCTTCAAGAGCGATCTTGGCCAGCCGGTTCTTTGCGACCTTCACAGTGGCGCCATTGGCCTTCATCTCACGACGAAGCTTCTGGAACTGTGCCACCGTCAAACCCGCATAGTGGGCCACAACAACGACCGACGTGTTTGCGAACACGCCGTTCAGTGTCGCGACGGCATCATTCTTTGCCGCTCTTTCCACTGGGCTCTCTCCGGTAGGCGGCAAGACGAAACCTTGCCGCCAGTTGCACTTATCGCGCAGGCTAGGCCGATTGACACCGGCCGGTCACATGCGCGACGCTCAGTGCCCTGTCCCCTTCCCCGGCATGAGCCACGGTCGGGCGAGATGGTTCGAACCGTCTCGAGGTCTCTCGACCTCGGGTAAGCTCTTGCACCGTCTATGCAGGCCTCTTGGCGAAATTATGCCCTCGGGCGAACCCGAAGCGCACCTGCAGTCTCAGACAGGACTGGGTGATTCCGGCACGAAGATCGCTCCGCGCGCCCGAAAAACCCATTCTTCGACGGTAAACCGTCGAAAAACGCGAAACGGACCTCCTCGTGCAAAGCACGCGGAAGCCCTGATCACTTATGGAAACATCGGGATGTCATAGCGACTTCCCTCGCTTCTGCCAAGTGGTGTCTTGATCCCGCGAGATCAAGACGAGCTTGCGGCCGGCGCGAAGCCGGCCGCATGGGAGCCTATCAGCCGCCCAGAACCGTGTTCGGCTCGATCTTGACGCCCGGACCCATGGTCGAGGAGATCGCGACGCGCTGGACATAGGTGCCCTTGGCGCCGGCGGGCTTCGCCTTGGCAACCGAATCCGCGAAGGCACGGATGTTCTCTTCGAGCTTCTCAGCCGTGAACGAGACCTTGCCGACGGCGGCATGCACGATGCCGGCCTTCTCGACGCGGAACTCGACCGAGCCACCCTTGGAGGCTGCAACCGCGCTGGTCACGTCCATGGTCACCGTCCCGACCTTCGGGTTCGGCATCAGGCCGCGCGGGCCGAGCACCTTACCGAGGCGGCCGACGAGCGGCATCATGTCCGGGGTCGCGATGCAGCGATCGAAATCGATCGTGCCCTTCGAGACGATGTCGACCAGTTCCTCGGCGCCAACGACGTCGGCCCCGGCCTTCTTGGCCTCCTCGGCCTTGGCGCCACGAGCGAACACGGCGACGCGCAGGACGCGGCCCGAGCCGTTCGGCAGGTTGCAGACGCCACGGACCATCTGGTCGGCGTGACGCGGATCGACACCGAGATTCATCGCAACTTCGACGGTCTCGTCGAACTTGGCGGTGGCGCGGCCCTTGATCAGGGCGACGGCTTCGGTGAGCGGGTAGAGCTTGGTGCGGTCGATGCCCTCACGGGCCTTGACGACGCGTTTTCCGACGTGTGCCATTGATCCGTTCCCCTCAGCCCACGACTTCCAGGCCCATGGACCGGGCAGAACCCCGGATCATGGCCACGGCCGATTCGACGTTATCGCAGTTCAGATCGGCCATCTTCTTCTCGGCGATCTCCTTGAGCTGCGCCGAGGTGACCTTGCCGACATTGCCGCCGCGACCCGGGGTCTTCGAACCCGAGGTCAGGCCGGCCGCCTTCTTGAGGAAGTACGAAACCGGCGGCTGCTTCATCTCGAAGGTGAAGGAGCGATCCTGATACGCGGTGATGATCACCGGGATCGGCATGCCCTTTTCCATCTGCGCGGTCTTCGCATTGAAGGCCTTGCAGAATTCCATGATGTTGAGGCCGCGCTGACCCAGCGCCGGACCGATCGGCGGCGACGGATTGGCCGCGCCCGCCGGAACCTGAAGCTTCACGTAGCCCGTGATCTTCTTTGCCATGATGGCTGCTCCTGCCGTCCGAACCGGTGCCTACCGGAACGACGACGACCCCTCCCGGACAAAACGCGTCCCGGGCCGGGGTGGTTGCAGAGCGTGGTGCGGCGAGGAATTCCGGTTGGCAAACCGGCACGCCTTCCACGCATGTGAGGCGCGGCCTATGGCATACTCGGGAACGAAGGGGAAGAGCTTTCGCGCTGCGGCATCTTCGCGGCCGCCCTTGAAGAGCGCCCCGCACCCCGCTGGACATAGTCGCCGAGCGCAATGCCGATGTGCAAGACGACCAGCCCCATCAGGACGAAGGCAAGCCAGGCATGGCTCTTGAGCAGTTGCTCGGAATAGCCGGCCCCTTCCGGCCAGATCGCCGGCAGCGTCAGGCCAAGGGCGAGTTCCCGCGCACCAAAATCGGACACGCCGGCCCAGCCGAGCATCGGCACGATGATCAGCGCGGCATAGAGCACGCCATGGACCGCCCTGTCTCCGCCCCCTTCCCGCCAGTGACCGGTCAGGCGCGCGAGCACCCTGTAGGCCATGCGGAAGAGCACGAGCCCGAACAGCCCCGCACCGGTCGTCTTGTGCAAGGTGTAGAGCGTGTCCGCCATCAGCCCATCGCCGATCTGCTTCATCAAGACACCGGAGCAGAAGAGCACGAGGACCAGCACCGCGGTGGCCCAGTGCAGCAGCTTTGCCAGGAACGGGAAGCTGCGCTGCCCCGCGCGATGCGCGGCGGCGCCCACCACAAGCCCCTCCCGGGACGGCGATATCGGCATGGTCATGCGCGCATCCGTTGCGTCTCGGACATGAAGCCATCGACGGTCTGACGGAGTTCGGCAGCCTGGCGGCCGAGATCGGCAGACGCGTGCGTGACCGTCTCGGCAGTCCGACGCCAATCCTCGACCATGCCGGCGACCTGTTCGACCTGATCAGCCAGGAGGCGGACATCGCCGGCGGTCTTGCTTGTGCTCTCGCTGATCGAGCGAGAGCTCGCATCCTGCTTGCGTGCCAGATCGGCGATCGAATCGGCAGCGCGCTCCACCTGGTTGACCGAGGTGACCAGCGCACCGACCCGCATGGTGATGCGCTGAGCCGCGACATTGATCGAATCGAGCCCGCTCCGGACCTGATCGGTCGCTTCGGCGGAGCGGTTTGCCAGCTGCTTGACCTCGGCTGCAACCACGGCGAAGCCGCGGCCACTCTCTCCGGCCCGGGCCGCCTCGATCGTGGCGTTGAGTGCGAGCAGATTGGTCTGGTTCGCGACCGTACCGATGATCTTGATGATCTCCGAAATTGCCCCAACCGCCTCGCATAGCACCACCGTATCGGCCGTGGCCTCCTCGACCAACACCTTGGCGGCGGTCGCAACCTCTGTCGTCCGCTGTGCCTCGCCAGCCGTCGTCGTCAACAGGCGCGAGATATCGATCAGCGAGCGCGAGACATCGTCGACATGGGTCGAGGCCCGCTGCGTCGAGCCGGCTGCGGCGGCCGCTCGCTCGTCCACGGAGCCCGAAAAGCGTGCGAGCTCGCCCGACGCGCCCGACATGCGCGCCGCATGTTGCTCCAGCACCGTTGCAATCGAAGCGATGCGCTGCTGGAAGGCCTGCCCCTGCAATTGGAGACGGTCACGCCGCTCGACCTCGTGCGACAGCACCTCGAGACGCTGTTTGGCCGCCTCCTGCTGGGCCTGCTCGCCGCGCAGATGGGCCAGCAGCGCCCGCGCCAGCATGCCGATCTCATCGCGCCGGATCGCCAGCTTGCCGATCCAGGCCCGGTCCCGCTCGACCGAGCCCAGGGCGCGCGCCATCCCGGTGATCGGCCGCACCAGCCAGCGATATTCCAGCGTGATGACGAGAACGACCAGGAACATGCCGAGCAGCGACAGCAGCAGCTTGTTCTGCCGGGCGTTGTCGACATGCAGAGCCAGCCGACCGCTGACCTCGGTCATGCCCTCGTTCAAGGCGACGCGCAGTTCGTTGCGCTTCGCGGCGAGCCGCTTCAGCGATTCGCGCGCTCCGATATGGTCCGATCCGACCTGCCCCGACAGCTCTCCGAGAAGATCGACAGCCTCCTGCGCGCGCGCATGGACGGAGCCGTGAAGGCGCATGGCGATATCGGCGACGCTCCGCGCCACCACTTCGATATCGGCTTTCTCCGCGGGCGGCCCGCTATCGGACAGAAGCGAGGCGTTCAGCCGCTGATAGGCGGAATCGGCTTGGGCGAGCGCATCACCCGCGCCAGCATAAGCCACCAGATCCCGCGAGAATTGCGTCAGGCGGATCGAGCTGACGACATCGGCGGCGGCAAGGAGAAGCGCAACAAGACCAAGCAGCGCGCCCCAGACGGCAAGACGCTGACCGACAGTTGCCTTGAAGCTCTTCGGAAACATGCAAGCCCGCGCCGGATTTTCGGCGCGGACCTTGCGTCAGCATCGCTTAAAAGTGACTTAACCAACAAGCTGCCGCAGAAAAATGCGGCCCTCGTGCAAGAGCGCGATCAGATCTTCTCGACCTGGCCGTATTCGAGCTCGACCGGCGTGGCGCGGCCGAAGATCGAGACCGCGACCTTGAGGCGGGCGCGTGCGTGATCGACGTCCTCGACGACACCGTTGAACGAGGCGAAGGGGCCGTCGGCAACCTTGACCTGCTCGCCAACCTCGAAGACCACCGTCGGCTTCGGGCGTTCGATGCCCTCGGCGACCTGGCCCTTGATCCGCATCGCCTCATGCTCGGGGATCGGCATGGGCTTGGCCTTGTCGGCCCCCAGGAAGCCGGTGACCTTCGGCGTGTTCTTGATCAGGTGATAGACCTCGTCGGTCATCTCGCACTTCACCAGGACGTAGCCCGGGAAGAACTTGCGCTCGGCGTCCACCTTGCGGCCACGACGAACCTCGACGACCTTCTCGGTCGGGACCAGCACCTCGTCGAACTTGTCGGCGAGATTGCGCTGCGCCGCCTGATCGCGGATCGACTGCGCGACCTTGTTCTCGAAGTTGGAATAGGCGTGGACGATGTACCAGCGGGTGCTCACGTCAAAACTCCGCTCAGCGTGCGCCAAGGATGAAACCGAGCGACCAGCGAATGATCGTATCGGTAAAGAGGAAGAACAGGCTCGCAGCCACGACCATGGCCAAGACGAGGCCGGTGGTGATCAGCGTCTCGCGCCGCGACGGCCAGGTAACCTTCGCGGCCTCCGAGCGCACCTCCTGCAGGAACTGGAAGGGGTTGGACTTCGCCATTGAGTGGTCACCTCGGTTTCGGGCCGCGCCCGATTCGGACGTCCTGAAAGATTCGCGGCGCGGGGCTCAGGGAGCCGCGCGCCGTCATGAGGCCTCTTACAACGCTCCGGCACGTTAGCCAAGCGCTTTTGATCCGAGCGCTCTCGTCAACCTCGGGGTGCTGCGGGCTTGCGGCCAGGCGATCAGCAGGAAGGGCGGACGTTCGCRCTCCCTCGCCCACTCCGGATGTTCGCCAACCTGATCCGGACCGCCCCCCCCATTCCTCGAGATGGGTCAGGATGAATCCGGCCGCCAGCAACAACTGGAGATAGGTTCCGATCGTTCTATGCTGCTTGATGATGCCCTCGGCCAGCCAGTTCGTCCGGCGCGGCCCTTCGTCGAGATAGGCCCCGACCGGCCATGTCGGCAGCCCCGATGCGTCGCTTGACCAATCCTGGTGCCGGGGCGCCGTCATTATCGGGTGCTCGACGGAGCAGACCAGCACGCCACCAGGAGCGAGTGCTGCATGAACTCGGGCAAGCCAACTTTCGAGCCCCGTCAGATAGTGGAAAGCGAGCGAGCTGTAGGCCAGGTCGAGGGCCTCCGCCTCCGGGCTGAACTGCTCCAGATCAGATTTGAGATAGGACACTGCCGGGTCGCGCGTCTCCGCATGAGCCCGCGCCAGCATCCGCTCGGAAAGCTCGACGCCCAGGACGCTCGCCGCGCCCTGCCCGGCTGTCCAGCGGCAGAACCAGCCAAAACCGCAGCCAAGATCGAGCACGCGCTTGCCGCGCAGTTCCGGCAGGAGGCGGCGCAGCGCATCCCACTCGGGGGCGACGTCAAGACCGTGGATCGAGCGTGGAGCTGGCTGTAACCTTGGAAAAGGTCTCGTCGCCGTAGATGTTCTGCGTCATCGCAGTACGATCGCGAGACTGGCAGGGGCGGCAGGGCTCGAACCTGCGACACCCGGTTTTGGAGACCGGTACTCTACCAACTGAGCTACACCCCTGTAGTCGCGCAGTGCTTTGCCCCAACCCGCCGCGCATTTCAAGTCGAAAAAGAACCGATGTCGACAAGGCTGTGAGCAAAAAGAAAGGGCGGCGTTTCCGCCGCCCTTTCCGAACGCGATGGCGCGCTGTCGATCAGGCGATGATGCTGGCGACGACGCCGGCGCCGACGGTCCTGCCGCCTTCGCGGATGGCGAAGCGCAGCTTCTCCTCCATCGCGATCGGCACGATCAGGTGCACTTCCATGGTGATGTTGTCGCCAGGCATCACCATCTCGGTGCCCTCAGG
>NZ_JBFTZN010000227.1:0-9460 GCF_056406775.1 Allobosea sp. P1_A7 | reverse complement strand
CATCGGCAATGCGGTCTATTCCGCCGCCGAGCTGAAGACGATGCAGGAGGTCATCACCCTCACCGTCTTCGCAGGCTTTTCCGTGCTCTGGCTCAAGGAGCCGCTCGGCTGGAACCATGCGATCGGTTTCGCGCTGATTGCGGCCGGTGCCTTCTTCATCTTCCAGGGCAAGGCGTAAACAGGATGGCTAATCTCCCTTCGCCCGGACATCCCGCGGTCTCCGCCTATCTCGGCAATGGCTATGACGGCGTCGTCGGCATGTCGTCGCGCTTTGCCGCGGCGATCTGCGCGCGGCTGCTGCGCCTGCAAACCGAGGAAGGGCTGCATGGCCCGGTTGCCGAGATCGGCGCCTTCGAGGGACGCTTCTTCATCGCTCTCGCCCACGCGCTCGAGCCGGGCGAGGTCGCTCTCGGCATCGATATCTTCGAGTGGCCGAATCCGGAGGTTGAACAACGCTTCGAGGCGAATTGCCTGAAGCACGGCATCGGCCCCGAACGGCGCGTGACGATCAAGGGCGATGCGGGAGCGATGGCGCCAGCCGACCTGCTGAAGCACACCGGCGACGCGAAGCTGCGTCTCATCCATATCGACGGCGAGCATTCCCGCGTGGCGCTCGCCAGAGATCTCGCACTCGCCACCGCCTGCCTGGCCGATGGCGGGCTGATCGTTCTCGATGACATGCTGCATCCCGGCTACCCGACGCTGATGGTCGCGGTGCAGGCCTATCTCGATGCACACCCTCAGATTGTGCCGCTCTGCATCATCGACCGTGAGACGATTGTCGGGGCCACCAAATTCGTGCTCTGCGAACAGCACTGGTTCGAGCGCTACCAGGCTCGGATGCTCGATATCTTCAAGGAGCAGATCTGGCCGCTGGGCGCCGACTTCGAACCGCATTGGTGCCTGGTGCTGTCGCTCGACACCCGGCTGGCGGACATCACCTGAGCTGCCGGCGCACTGCCTGCCGTATGTCATTCCGGACACGCCGCTATAGCGCTGCCGTCCGGAACGTCGGGGTCCGTGCCGGGCTCAAGAATGGTTTCCGGCCTTCAGCTTCGCTGCGGCCGGGATGGCCGTATCACTCCCGACCACCTAGGAAGACTGCCGTGAAGAAAGCGATCCTCGTCGCCCTATCCATCTTGAGCCTCTCGACGCCGGCACTCGCCGGCCCGACCTGCAGCCCGAGCTACGACCGCGCCAGGATCCTCGCCTCCGCCAGCACAGGCGACGTTCACCCAACCTGGCGCGGCGGAAAGCATGTCGGTTACGGCTGGTCGCTGCAGGTCAAGCGCAACGCCCGCGACGACGCCGGTACGTCCTATTATGTCGGGGATCTCTATGACACGCGCGGTCAGCTCTCGACGCGCAATGCCTTCGTCATCGAGAACGAATGGGATTGCGGTCCCTGACGCGCCCGCTCCGGCGCTTACCGCGCCGGCCTGACCCGCAGGATCTTGCCGTTGGCATCATCGCTCAGCAGGTAGAGATAACCGTCGGGGCCTTGGCTGACGTCACGAATGCGCTCGCTGAGCGTGGTCAGCAGCTTCTCCTCGCCGGTGACCGTCTCGCCCTGCGTCGAGAGGCGGATCAGCATCTGCCCGGCAAGGGCGCCAACGAAGAGAGAGTTTTTCCAGGCCGGCCAGATTTGCCCGGTATAGAAGGTCGCGCCCGACGGCGCGATCGACGGGTCCCAGTAGAACAGCGGCTGCTCCATACCGGGTTTCGATGTGCCCTCACCGATCTTCGCCCCGGAATAGTCGATCCCGTAGGTGATCACCGGCCAGCCATAGTTGAGCCCGGCCTTCGGCGTGTTGATCTCGTCGCCGCCGCGCGCGCCATGCTCTGCGGTCCAGAGCTGCCCGGTCTCTGGATGCAGCGTCGCGCCCTGCACGTTGCGGTGGCCGATCGACCAGATCTCCGGTTGCCAGCCCTCCTTTTTGGGATTGCCCGCCGCCGCCTTGCCCTCCGGGCTGATCCGCAGGACCTTGCCAAGGTGATTGCCCGGGTTCTGCGCCTGATCGCGCTGGCTGAAGCGGTCGCCCACCGTGACKAACAGCGCGCCCGTCCGGTCGAAGACCAATCGCGAGCCGAAATGCATGTTGCTGTTGATCGTCGGCATCTGCCGGAAGATCACGCTCATCCCTTCGAGCGCGGTGCCGCCCGCATTGAGACGCCCGCGCGCGACGCTGGTGCCGTTTCCATTGGCGCGCGGCTCCGCGAAAGAAAGATAGATCAGCCGGTTCTGGGCAAATTGCGGATCGAGCGCGACATCGAGCAGCCCTCCCTGCCCGCGTGCCATGACGCTCGGCACGCCCGCGATCGGCCGCGAAATCTCGCCCGCGGCGGAAACCAGCCGCAACCGGCCCGGCCTTTCGGTCACGAGCATGCGCCCGTCAGGCAGGAAGGCGAGGCCCCAGGGATGCTCCAGACCGTTCGCCACCGTCTCGACGACCAGCTCGCCCGCGCTCGATGGAAAGCGCTGCTGGGCATCGGCCGTCGCCGACAGTGCCAGGACTGAAAGCGTGGCGCTGAAGCAGGCGGCAAGAACACTGTGGCGCATGGAACTCTCCCTGTCGTAGCGGAACGTCAGTGAGGCAAAACGCGCGGAATCACCACTCGGTTGCTTCGAGCTCACGCCGAAGTGAAACGATCGCCTGGGTCTCGTCGAGCGCGACGTCGTCGCTGGTCACGGCCTGGCCGGCCGCGACATCCCGTTTGAGCTTGACGCCATGCGCGAGCCCGATCGGCAGGGCGCGGACTTCGCGGCTCGCCCGCGCCGGCATCAAGCGGCCATAGACCGTGTAGCCGCCCTCTCCGTCCAGCATCTCGCCGGCCTTGAGATCGCGCTTGGCCACGGCAGCAGCGTCTCCGCGCCACTCGCGGGTGCTGCCCGTCGGCTCGCCGCGCAGGGCCGCGTTGAGGACCGACATCGAAAGCTCCAACCCGATCAGGTGGAACGGCTTGTACATCGCCGCATATTGGCCGGTGGAATCGGTCGGCAGGCCGTATTGCTTGAAGCAGGCCGCGGCGTAGTCGTTCGGCGCCTTCAGCACGACATAGACGCCCCAGCGCAGGTCGCGAAACACAGGCCGCCCGTCACGCTCGAGCGAAGACACCACTTCGACCATGCCGTCGCGATCGAGTTKCCCCCCGACCGCCTTCGGCCGCAGCACATGGGCAAGGTCGTCGACGCCGACGGGCGGGAATGCGAGGCCGGCCTCCGGCACGTCGAGCCCGCAGGCATTGGCGATCGCCGCCATCTCAATCGCCGACTTCGTTCCATCGAGGAAGGAGTTGAACATTTGCGGGTTCATGCCCGCCGCCTTGGCCGCCTCGGGCGTCAGCCCGTAATGGGTCCAGACATCGTCCGGCGTGACCTGATGGTAGGCCGGCAGATATTTCGTGCCCTTGCCAGCCGCGGCAACCGTGAATCCGGTCGCACGCGCCCAGTCGACCATCTCCGAGACAAGCGCCGGCTGGTCGCCATAGGCCATGGAATAGACCACGCCCGCGGCCCGAGCCCGGGTCGCGAGCACCGGGCCGACCAGCACGTCAGCCTCGACATTGACCATCACCACATGCTTGCCAGCCGCAATTGCCGCCAGTGCATGGCGTGCGCCGGCGGCGGGATGGCCGGTTGCCTCGATGACTACCTCGATACCGTCCATCGCAGCCGCCTCGGCGCCGTCCGCGACATAGCGGGTCGCCTCGATGCGGGCCTCGTCCCAGCCGACCTGCCGGCACGCGCGCTTCGCCCGCTCGGGATCGAGATCGGCAATGACAGCGACCTCCAGCCCCGCAATATGGGGCACCTGCGACAGGAACATCGAACCGAACTTTCCGGCCCCGATCAGTGCGACGCGTACGGGCTTTCCTGCGTCGCGGCGGGTGGCGAGAAGTGGCATCAGGTTCATGACGACGCTCCGGTGTTCAATGATCTCGGGCAGAGTCACGCGCGTCGATCCGGCAACAGCGAAGCCGCCAGCCCCAATCCGTCATCGGATGCAAGACGGATTCGGGGCTCGAGCGGCCAGGCCACATGCCCGGAATGACGGAGGCGGACTGAACGATGACGCCGGTTATTCCGGCTTCACGCCGGCATCGGCGATGATCTGCTTCCAGGTCGCGATCTCCTGGAGGTGATAGGGCTTGAACGCGGCGGGATCGCGCACCTTCAGTGTGAAGCCGAGCTTGAGGATCGCCTCGGTTATGGCAGGCTTGGCGATCGAGGCCATGACTGCCTTCGAGAGCGTGTCCAGGATCGGCTGCGGAACCGCGGCAGGCGCGAAGAAGGCCGCCCAGGAATCGGCGTCGGCATTGCTGACCCCCTGCTCGCGCAGGGTTGGGATATCCTTGGCGCGCGGATTGCGCTCCGGGCTCGCCAAAGCCAGCGCGCGCATGCTGCCGGCGTTGATCTGCTCCAGCACGCTCGGCAGCGTCGAATTGGCGATGTCGATGCGCCCGCCGATGATCTCCTGCACCAGCGGCGCAGCGCCGCGGAAGGGCACATGCGTCATCTTGATGCCGGTGCGCTGCATGAACAGTTCCATCGCCAGATGCGAGCCGGAGCCGACGCCGGTGGAGCCATAGTTCAGCTTGTCGGGATCCGCCTTGGCCAGCGCGATCAGCTCGGCAATGGTCTTGGCCGGCAGGTCGTTGCGGACGACGAAGGCGTGTTCGAAGGCGCCGACGCCGCAGAGCGGCGCAAAATCCTTCACCGCATCGTAGCCGGGCTCCTTCAGCAGGAACATGTTGTTCCCATGCGTCTGGTTGTTGCCGAAGATGAAGGTGTAGCCGTCCGGTTCGGCCTTCGCCACGGCGCGCGTGCCAACCGCCCCCGATGCACCGGCACGGTTGTCGACCAGCACGTTCTGGCCGATCGAGGTCGAGAGATCCTGCGCGACGAAGCGGGCAATGGCGTCGGTCGGCCCACCCGCCGGATAGGGAACGACCAGCGTGATCGGCTTCGACGGGAACGTCTGCGCCCGAACGATGGCCGGAGCAAAGGCGGCACCGGCAATGATGCCGAGCGTGGAGCGGCGGGTAAGCGACATGAAGGTCCTCCGGGGTGCCCGATTTGGAGACTGGGCTTGCCGCGAGAATTACGGGCAAAGGCGCCATGCGTCCAGCGGCAGGTGCCGGCGCCGCGGGAGGCTGTAGCCTGCGCTCAGCGAGCAACGGGGAACGAGCCGCCCATGACCATCCGCATCGAACGCGACGGCAAGGTCGCGACCGTCATTCACAGCCGCATCGAGGCCCGCAACGCGATGGATCCCGACAGCGCCGAAGCGCTGACAGCCGCCTTCCGCGAACTCGACGCCGATCCTGAAACGGGCGCCATCGTGTTCTGGGGCGAGGGCGGCGCCTTCTGCGCAGGCTGGGACCTGAAATATGCGCAGGCCTTCACCGATGCGGAGCGCTTCCGCACGGAGATCGTCGAGGGACTGGCTTTTCCCCATGGCGGTGGCCCGGCCCCACGCGGCCCGATGGGCCCCTCGCGGCTGGAGATGGGCAAGCCCGTGATTGCGGCCATCGAAGGCCCGGCGGTGGCTGGCGGGATGGAACTCGCCCTCTGGTGCGATGTCCGGATCATGGCCCAGGACGCCTATTTCGGCGTCTATTGTCGGCGCTGGGGTATCCCGTTGATCGACGGCGGCACGGTGCGCCTGCCCCGCCTTGTCGGCCAGGGCCGTGCGCTCGAGATCATCATGACCGGGCGCAAGGTCGCAGCCGACGAAGCCCTGCGGATCGGGCTCTGCGAGACAGTGGTTCCGCGCGGAGAAGCCCGCGCCGCCGCCGAGGCAATGGCGCAGCAGATCGTCCGCTTCCCACAGGGCGCCATGCTGGCCGACCGCCGCAACGCGATTGCCGGGCACGGCCTCGGCGTCCGCGAGGCGCTGGCGCGGGAATGGGCTGGAGCCGTCGAGACCATCGTCCGGGAAGGTGCGGCCGGAGCCGGACGCTTCGCCGGCGGCAAGGGGCGTGGCGGCGACTTCGAGGATATTTGAAGGCTGCCTCTGTCTCGGCCGGGCCGGAATGGCACGCGGTTTCAGCTCGGTCTCCAGGCCCTACCCGCCGAACCCCGCCCGCTTCAGCCGCTGCACCGCGACGTCGAGTGCCTGCAGGAAGGCTGACCGGTCCTTCTGCGAGAAGGGTTTCGGCCCGCCGGTCACCGCCCCGGCGGCACGCAGATCCTCCATCATGTCGCGCGTCGCCAGCGCCATGCCGATCGAGGCTTCGGTGAAGGGCTTACCTGTCGGCCCGATGACATCGGCTCCGGCCTTGATGCAGCGATCGGCAAGCGGGATGTCGGAGGTGATGACGACCGCACCGCGCGCCACCCGTTCGGCGATCCAGTTATCGGCGGCATCGAACCCGTCGGACACGATCACCCGTTCGATCCAGTTCTCGCGCGGCACCATCATGAAGCTGTTGGCGACGACGAAGACCTTGAGCCCATGCCGCTCGGCCACGCGATACACCTCCGGCTTCACCGGACAGGCGTCGGCATCGACATAGATCGCGATGGTGCTGGGGCTTGGTTCCATGGGGGTCAGCGCATCGCAGGGAACGGCAGGGCATGCAAGGACGGCTTTATGCCGGCCTTATGCGGCAGCGCGTCTTCCACATCGCAAGCTTAGCGGGAGCGGACCTACATCTCGACAATCGATGGAGGTCGAGATGACGACTGATACCGCCTACGCCCATACCTCTCACCAGCGCCGCGCCCGCGCGGTCTATCGCACCGTGGCGCAGAAGCGGCCGGCGACCGGCCTGCTCGCGGCAGAGCTTGCTGCACTGGCCTGCTTTGCGCTCGCGGCCGCCGGCTTCATCGGCCTGCGCGCCTGGCTGTTCCTGCCGAATTGAGCGCTGCGACATGGGACAATCCACGCCGGTCCAGCCGCTCGAAGGAGCGAGCCATCTCTTCCTTGTCGGGCAGTCGAAGCACGGTTTCTGGGTCGCCCGCGACCTCGAAGGCCAGTCCGAAGGCATTTTTCGCGAGAAGAAGGATGCGGTCCGCTTCGCCATGTTCGAGGGCGGCCATCCCAACGCGGTGATGCTCTCGCCCAACGCGGTCGAGCCCAGCTTCGGCATGGGAGTACGCTGATCCTGATCCAGTCTGACGATGCCGTATCTGCTTCGGCCGGGCGCAAGCCCGGCCGCTTGCTTCATGACACCGGCCATTCCCTTTGGGACCACATCTCGACCGTTGAAGCGGCCTACCGAAAGAACCTGCAACGGCCGATGGACCGGCGGCTTGAAAGGGAACTCTACGCCATCTTCCTCGCAGCAGCCGGGGCGCTGATCGATCAACTCGTCGAGGTCGGCATCGACGATCCCGGCGATATCGCCCGGCGGCTGAATCGTCGCGGCTTTCCCTGCTGGGGCCGTCCGCGCTGGAGCACGGGAAGCGTCGCAACGATTACGCGGCGCCGGCGCATGGCGGAGGCGCATGATGATGTCGCCCAGGCATCAACCGGGCGACGCGAGATATCCCGAGAAACCGCGTGCACTTCGGCCGGCGCTGGCCTAGGCTCGAACTCTGCTTCGATGTGACAGAGTCCGGCTACCGCCCGGGCCGACCGCGGCAGCCGAAAGCCGGCCGCAGAATGACCGAAGACAGCACGAGTTTCACTGCACAGCGCCGCTTTCGCGCAACCACTCCGAGTATGTCGGTATCCGACCAGGACTGCCGATCTGCCCGTTGACCTGAGAAGGGGCGCAGCCCGCGCCCCTCGAAGCGAGGAATGAGACGATGGCAAAGGGTGAACAACGCGGCAACCGCGAAGCCAAGAAGCCGAAGAAGGACAAGCCGAAGGTCTCGGCAGCGGCCCCTTCGACCTTCGCTGCCGTGGTCGCAAAGGCCGCGGCTCCGCAAAAGAAGAAGTGAGGCGCCGGCAGCCGCTGCCCTGCCTCGCAGGGCCGGCTTTTCCCGACCGCAACGCACCGCCGACAGGACACAGATGATACGCTTCAGGACGATCGAACCGGAGGCGGCGGCGAAACTCACTGCGCCGTCGGCAGCCTCCGCTCAGCCCGCATCAGCCAAGGCCGGGGCACTGGCGGCTGGCTCCAGCAGTGCTGAGGCAGCGGCACAGGAGCTGCCTCAGCAGAAGCCCGTCCGGGCGAAGAAGCAGGGCGCAGCCCGGCTCTTCGACGAATAGCTCCGGGGACCTGCTCGTCAGGCCTCGATGACCTCGTCGGTCCAGACCCTGAAACCGACCAGCGTGTTCGGCCCGAAGGTGGTCGTGATGGCGACATCGGCCGCGTCGCGGCCGCGCGCGATCAGCACCCGGCCGATCCGCGGCACGTTATTGCGCGGGTCGAACATCTCCCAGCCACTGCTCAGGTAAGCCTCGAAGGACGCTGCGAAATCGCCCGGCGGAAACGGGGGAGGCGTGCCGACGTCGCCGAGATAGCACGTGCAATAGCGCGCCGGGATGTTCATCGCCCGGCAGAACGCGATCGCGAGATGCGCATAGTCGCGGCAAACGCCACGCCCCTCGCGATAGGCCTCCGACGCCGTCCGCGTCACGCTCGCATCATTGTAGTCGAAGGCGATGCGCTGGTGCACGAAGTCGCAGATCGCCTGCACACGCGGCGCGCCCGGCAGCACATGGCCGAAGAGCTGCCAGGCCAGATCGAGCAGGCGGTCGCTGTCGCAGAAGCGACTGGCGAGCAGGAAGACCAGGCACTCCTCCGGCAACAGCTCGACCGGGACCTGCCCTGTGTCGTGACGGACCGTTTCAGGCAGTCCGCTGTCGTTGATCACGGCATCGGCCGAGATTCGCACGCGCCCTTGCGGCGCCACCAGCCGGCTGCACCAATTGCCGAAACCGTCGCGATAAGCGCTGACGCGGACCGGTGGATCGAGGCGCATGTGGTCTGGCTCGTCCAGCTCGGACACCCGGCTGAAATGCACATGCAGCATCAGGATCATGGGGGTTGGCTGCGGAAAGTCGTAATCGAGCTCGTAGCCGATCCTGAGTTTCACGTGATGCCTTCTGCGCGACACTCCGCGCTGGTCACTGGTTGCGCCCCTAAGGGGGCGTCCGGCACCATGCACCTTTCGAGCCGGGATGGCACTGATGGGCTTGGCCCTCCCTCGCCAGCTTATGCATGCGCATCATTCACATTGCTGCTGCCAGCCATGACGCACTCTTGCTTGCGGTGCCGGCTCGCGCGCCCTAAACCACGCGCGCGCCATGTGGCGCTATCCGAAAGCTCCGCCGGAGATCGATCATGGCCTTTCTTGCCGATGCCCTGAAGCGCGTGAAGCCGTCCGCGACCATCACCATCACGCAGAAGGCGCGCGATCTGAAAGCCCAGGGCAAGGACGTGATCTCGCTTTCGGTCGGCGAGCCGGACTTCGACACGCCCGATAATATCAAGGAAGCCGCCATCGCCGCGATCAGGCGCGGCGAGACGAAGTACACGCCGGTCTCCGGCATTCCGCAGC
>NZ_JBFTZN010000226.1:0-9498 GCF_056406775.1 Allobosea sp. P1_A7 | reverse complement strand
GCACAGAGCATTGTCGAATTCCAGGAGATCGTGCGTCGCACCGGCTGCACGCCGATTGAATGGCTCGACAAGATCGGTGCGCTTGGTCCCGACACCGTGATCGGGCACTGCATCTTCCTCAACGATCATCCATGGCTGCATTGGCCGCAGGGCAACGACTTCGAACGGCTTGTGCGGAGCGGCGCACAGGTCGCCCATTGCCCCGTCGTCTTCGCGCGTCGGGGCATCGCACTGAATACGCTCGCCCGCTATGTCGATGCGGGAGTTCCGGTCGGCATCGGCACCGACAGCTTTCCGCACAACATGCTGGATGAGTTGCGGATGGCTTGTTACGCCGGGCGCATCGTTGCGGGGAGCTTCACCGCAGCGCCGACATCCTATGCCTTCAGTGCCGCCACCAATGTCGGAGCCGACATCATTCGCAGGCCCGATCTCGGCCGCCTGGCCATCGGCTGCAAGGCCGATTTCTCGATCGTCGACATGACGAACCCTTACATGCAGCCTGACTACGATCCGATCCGCAGCATCGTCTATTCCGCGAATGACCGGGCAATCCGAGACGTTTACGTGGATGGGCGACAGGTCGTCGCCAACGGGCAGGTGCTCCACTTCGACATCGGAAACGATATCGAGATGCTGCGCCAGGGGCAGCGGGACGTGATCAAGACGGCGAGCGAGCGGGATTGGGCCGGACGGGAAATCGAGGAGCTGACGCCGCGCGTCTATAAGATCAAGCAACCTGATYGCACGGACGGCTAGCTTCCCAGACATCGCAGAGGGGAGGGAGGCGAGGGCGAACTTGCCGCCATCCCGTGCCGGCGGCGGTGAGTTCGGTTGGGCGGCTCGATGTCGCTCAACCGGCTTTGCAGCGTCGGTCGCGCGGCTATGCTGCGGCCGAGTGATTGAGGTAACATCGAGCGCTTCATGCCGACTGGCGATGTTGGTTGGAAGGAGAGACGGCGTTGCGTTTCATGCCCTCCGTCTGTGCCGAGGCCGCTGGCCGAATGAGGCGACGCGATTTCGTCGCGCTCGCCGGTGCAGCGATGGCCTGGACCCTCCCGGCTCGCGCGCAACAGCCGGCTATGCCGGTCATCGGGTATCTCGGCTCCGAATCCCCCGGGCCCTATGCGAGCCGCCTCCGGGCCTTTCGTGAGGGCCTCGCGGAAGCCGGATTTGTCGAGGGGCGCAATCTCGCGATCGAGTATCGGTGGGCGGAGGGCCAGTATCGCCAACTGCCCGCCCTCGCGATGGATCTCGTCAATCGTCAGGTGACGGTGATCGTGGCGCCGGGCGGCGCCGAGGTCGCGCTCGCGGCAAAATCGGCGACGACGACGATCCCGATCGTCTTTGAAATGGGAGGAGACCCCATTGCGCTGGGCGTCGTGGACAGCCTGTCCCGGCCGGGAGGCAATCTCACGGGGGTGTCGAGCCTCAGCGTGGAGGTCTCGCGCAAGCGGCTGGAGTTCATGCACGAGCTGCTTCCTGGTGCCGGGAGCCTTTCCGTTGCCGTCAACCCGACCAGCCCGACTTCGAACTCGCAAGTGAAGAATCTTCAGGCCGCGGCGGACAGTCTTGGTCTGCAGCTTCGTGTCCTGACGGCCAGCACCGAACAGGAATTCGACGGCATGTTCAGGACCGTGTCTCAGATGCGGCCGGGCGGTCTCGTCTTCACCTCCGACCCCTATTTTGCCTATCGCAGTCAGCGGCTTGCCGTCCTCGCAGTCGAGCACGCGGTGCCGGCTGTCACCCAATCCCGTGACTTTCCGATCGCCGGCGGGCTGATGAGCTATGGCGGTGATTTCGAGCAATCGCACCGTCACGCCGGCACCTATGCCGGCCGTATCATCAAGGGCGAAAAGCCCTCCGAACTCCCGGTCCAGCGCGTGACCAAGGTCGAGATGTTCATCAACCTGAAGGCCGCCAATTCTCTGGGCCTATCATTCCCGCCTTCGCTGCTGAGCAGCGCCGACGGGGTGATCGAATGACCCGGCCGGTGAGCCGGCGCGTGAGCTAGCACGGTGTCCCATTCGCCCGACGTCCCACGAACCTCGCTGTTCAGGAAGTATTTTCTCGCCCTGTTCGCGGCGGTCGCCCTGCCGCTTCTGATCGCGGGTGGGAGCGAAGCCTGGTTCGGCTATCACGACCAGCGCGCCAGGCTGAACGACCTGCTCGATGCAGAAGCCCGAGGCGCGGCGGCGAAGATCCAGGATTTCATGGAAGGAATTCGCGATCAGCTTGGATGGATGGTGCAATTGCCGTGGTCGGAGAATACCGACGAGCGGCGCAGGCTCGACGCCTTGCGCCTGCTGCGCCAGGTCCCCGCCGTGGTCAGCCTCCGCCTCATCGACGCTGCCGGCAAGGAACGCCTGTTCGTGTCGCGCATCGGCCTGRACAGGGTCGAGAGCGGCGAGGATCACTCGGCGAATCCGGCGGTGGCGGGAGCCCGCTCGGGGCGGGTCTGGTTTGGGCCGGTGACATTCTATGGCGGCTCGGAGCCATTCATGACGGTCTCGGTCGCCGGCAATCGCTCGGCGGTCGGAGTGGCGGTCGCGGAGGTCAATCTCAAGTTCATCTGGGATGTGATCTCGGCGATAAGGGTGGGGCGGACGGGCGAGGCGTTCGTGCTCGACCAGCCGGGGCGCCTTGTCGCTCATCCCGATATCAGCCTGGTGCTGCGTGCCGACGAAGCCGCAACGCAACCGCTTCAGGCCTTGCGGGCCGCCATGCTGGCGCGCCCCGGCCAAGCGATCACCGGGCAGGATATCGCGCGAAACACGGTGCTGGCCGCCATGGCGCCGATCCCCGGCGTCGATTGGAGCGTCATCGTCAAACAGCCCGTGACTGAGGCATTCCGCCGGATCAACGCCGCACTTTGGCGCACCGGGGTGCTGCTCATTGCGGGAACCGTCCTCGCGGCCGTGCTTGCCTATTGGCTGACGCAGCGCATGGTCGGGCCGATACGGCTCCTGGAGGAGGGCGTCGCGCAGATCGGCGCAGGGCAGTTCGACCACCGGATCAGCCTCGGCACGGGCGACGAGTTCGAGCGGTTGGCCACCCGGTTCAATGAGATGGCGGGTGAATTGGCCGTGTCCCAGGAACGCTCCGAACGCATCAGTCGGCTCCGGCGCTTTCTCGCGCCGCAAGTGGCCGAACTCGTCGACCGCACAGGTGATGACGGCGTGCTCGACGGGCGGCGCGTCGAGGTGGTCGTGGTCTTCTGCGATTTGCGCGGCTTCACCGCCTTCTCGGCGCAGGCTGAGCCCGAAACCGTGATGGGCGTGCTCGGCGAGTACTACGGCGCCATCGAAGTGGTGGTCGGCGCGCATGGGGCGACGCTGATGGGCTTCTCCGGGGACGGAGCGATGGTCCTGGTCAACGCGCCGGTTTCCTGCCCTGACCCGGCCCTGCGCGCCGTCACCATGGCGAGCGACATGCAAATGAGCGTGCAGAAACTTCTGGTCGGATGGCGCAGCCGGGGCCACCAGCTTGGCTTTGGCGTGGGGCTGGCCATGGGGCCGGCCACGGTCGGACGGATCGGCTCGGAAGGCCGCCTCGATTACGCTGCGATCGGCAACGTCACGAACCTGGCATCGCGCTTATGCGCGAGCGCCCGGGATTCCGAGATCCTGATCGATCGCGTCGCGGCCCGCGCGGTTGGTTCCAGCGTGCCGCTGGCTGAGCTGGATCCGCGGAGTCTGAAAGGGTTCGACCAACCCGTTCCCGTCTTCGCCGTTGTCTTCGGCATCGGACATTAGATCATCGGACCAGATATCGTACCCGGTCCGATGATCTAACCATCCGGGATGGCATCGGCTTTCCCGAAAACCGCAATCCACCTTTCGGGCCGATGCCTTAGGTGCCGGCGGCGCCGCTCGTGGAGCAGACTGGCTTCTGATGGCGCGCCGGCGACGATGGCCATTGATCAGGGGCAAACATATCCGGTTGGGTCCGGGACGCAGCGCGCGCCCGTGGGCAGTATCAATGCGCCGCGTGGATCCCGCCGGACATAATCGCCGTTGGGCAGCTGGAAACCGCCGCTTTGGTCGGGTGTCACGCGCGTGCCGTCAGGCAGGACGAAGTCGCTGCCCGACCTTATGATGCGCTTCTCGGGCGTGCTGTCCGGCACGATAACCTGACGCACTGGCGTCGGGCTGCATGCTGTGAGTGCGGTGACGCAGAGTAGCGTCGCAAATGGCGTCCTGATCATGAGGCATTGTTGCCGGAGGACGGAACCGAGCGCAAGGCGGATGCTCCCGCATTGCTGCCGACGAAGTCCGAGGTTGTTGTGATTGTCCAGCTCCACTCCCCACTCCCCTTCAATCATGGGTTGAGGCAGGCAATGTTCGGCGCGCGGCCCCGGCCCCGGAAGAGCTTGGCGTAGAGCGTCGAGCTGGCAGGGGCATCGGGATCAACGAGGAAGTCAGGCGGTGGCGCGAAGAAGGCACGGGTTTGCCGTCTTCGCGCCCGAGCCTGCTCGTTATTCCACGGCGACGATCTTGCCGCCCTCCCATTTGAACATCGAGAACGCCGGCGAGCTGAGATCGCCATTCTTGTCATAGGCCAGCTTGCCGATGGCGGTGGTGATGGGCCCTCCGGACTTCAGCGCTGTCGCGACTGCGGCGGCATTGGTGGCCTTGCCGGCTTTCTCGATGCCGGCCTTCAGCACTTCGACCGCGGCATAGGCATTGAGCGTGAAGGCTTCCGGCGGGATACCCTTGTCCTTGAGAACCTTGACCGCTTCCGCGGAGTCGGGGTTCTTCAGCGCATCTGTCGCGTTGGTGAAGAGTGCGCCTGCCGCCGTCTCATTGGCGATCGCCCAGAACTCCGTGTTGGAAAGCCCCTCGCCGCCGATGATGGTGGCCTTGAGCCCGGCGTCGCGAAGCTGCCGGGCGAGGAGACCACCTTCCGGATGATAGCCGCCGAAATAGATCAGGTCGATATTGGCGGCCTTGAGACGCGTGGTGATGGCCGAGAGATCCTTTTCGGCCGGTGTCAGCGACAGGTAGAGCGCCTCGTTCAGGCCGCCGGCATTGATCCCCTTCTTGAAGGCATCCGCGAGGCCTTTGCCGTAGGTGCCCTTGTCGTGGATGACCGCAATCCGCTTGTCCCTGAGATTCTTCAGGACATAGTTGGCGGCGACCTCGGCCTGCTGATCATCGCGGCCGCATGTCCGCAGAACATTGGTCAGCCCACGGGTGGTGAGTGACGGCGCCGTAGCTGTCGGCGTGACCATCAGCACGCCGTTCTCGGCAAAGACATCGGACGCGGGAATCGCGACGCCCGACGTCACCGGCCCGACAACGAAGCGCACCTTGTCCCCGACCAGCAGATTGGCGGCCGAAACGCCCTGCTTGGGATCACCGGCATCATCGGCAAGCTTGAGCACCAGCTTCTCGCCGAGCACGCCGCCCTTCTTGTTGATGGCGTCGATCGCCGCCTCTGCGCCGTTTCGCACCTGGTCGCCATAGGCAGCGACCGGACCCGTCAGTGGTGCGATGAGGCCGATGACGATATCGGCCCGTGCGGCCGGCGCCGAGGCGAGCAGCGTGGCAGCAAACGCCGCACTGACGAAGAACTTGAACTTGCTCATCACAATCCTCTCCTCAACTGGCTCGCAGTTCCTGTCCTGGATGCGAGCCTTCGTGGTGAAGCGGTCGAATACCCTGCCACTGCGCGGGGAGGCCGGGCAGGGGCGAAACGTGCATAGAGATCGCTCGCGGGTTTTATAGGGCAGCACGCCTGCCCGCGGCACTGCGCTCGCCAGGTGGGGTGGGTGTCAAAATTGCCGGGTCGGCCGGGCGAGCGGCTGCCCTCCGCCCGTGGGCATGTCATGCGGCGCAGAGTCCATGCCGAATGCGGAGCTGCATGCTGCCGCGCCACGMAAAACTGCGTGGATGTCATCGCTGCGGAGCTCGGGCCCTAGTTCTGCCGCGTCGCTGCGAACCATGCCGCAGCCCGCAGCATCGCGGCCTCCTCGCCAAAACCCGACACGGCCGCGACGGCCTCCTCGCAGAGCCGGTCGCGCTCGCGCTTGGCGCCGGCGAGACCGAGCGCACTGATCAGGGTCGCCTTGCCCTTGTCCTGGTCCTTGGCCGTGGCCTTGCCCATCTGCTCCTGGCTCGCCTCGACGTCGAGGACGTCGTCGGCCACCTGGAAGGTGGCGCCGACTGCCCGGCCGTATTGCCCAAGCGCGGCAAGGGCGGCCTCATCGGCGCCGCCGAGGCGCGCACCGATCTCGACGCTGGCCGCTAGCAGCGCCCCCGTCTTCATCGCCTGCAGTCGACGAATTTCGTTCTCGGCCAGCGCGATCGAGCCCGGGTCGAAGCGTCCCTCCGCCGCGAGATCGAACATCTGGCCGCCGACCATGCCGCCGAGCCCGGACGCCCGGGCGAGGCAAAGCACCAGCGCCGCGCGGACCGCACCCGACTCGTGGGTGGCTGTGTCGGCAAGAACCTCGAAGGCGAGCGTCTGCAGCGCATCCCCGGCCAGGATCGCGGTCGCCTCGTCGAAGGCCTTGTGGACCGTCGGTCGTCCGCGGCGCAGATCGTCATCATCCATCGAGGGCAGGTCGTCATGGACGAGCGAATAGCAATGCAGCAGCTCGACGGCCGCGCCGGCACGCAAGGCCTGGGCTTCGCTGGCCCCGAAGAGCAGCGCCGTCTCGACCGTCAGGAAGGGCCGCAGGCGCTTGCCACCGCCGAGCGCGCCATGGCGCATGGCCGCGAGCAGGCGTTCGGGCCGCGCGATCTCGCCCGCTCCCGGAGCAGCCTGGAGCAGACCGTCGAGGAGGGCCTCGATCGCATCGGCTGTCTGTGAAAGACGGGCCGGAAGGGCGTCATCTGCGGCGGAACTCATGCGCTGATCTCGCGTTCGCAACGGTGGCGGGGGCTTGCCGGATGGGGGCGGGATCGTCAAGTTGCGGGGGCATGGCGGTCATGGCGGGTCACGAGCAAACGCGGCGGCGAGGAGTTGTCGGCCGCGTATTGGGGTGGTGTTTTCGCATCCTCATCGGGCTCGTCGTGGCCCTGGCGCTCGGGCTGCTGATCTTTCGGTTCATGCCCGCTCCCTCGACGCTGATGCTCGCGCGCTGGCTGAGCTTTCAGCCGGTGGAACGGCAATGGGTGCCGCTCACGCAGATTTCGCCTTCGCTGATCCGCGCCGTCATCGCCGCCGAGGACCAGCGCTTCTGCAGCCATTCCGGCGTCGACTGGATCGAGCTCAACGCCGTGCTCGATGATGAGGATGGCCCGAGCCGCGGCGCTTCGACGCTGACCATGCAGACGGCCAAGAATGTCTTTCTCTGGCCGGGGCGCTCCTATCTGCGCAAGGCGCTCGAGATTCCGCTCGCGCTCGCGATCGACTTCGCCTGGCCGAAACAGCGGATCATCGAGGTCTATCTCAACGTCGCCGAGTGGGGCGATGGCGTCTTCGGGGCGGAGGCCGCCGCCCAACGCCATTTCCGCAAGCCTGCCGCCCGCCTGAACAATGGAGAGGCTGCGCGGCTCGCCGGTGCGCTGCCGAATCCGATCCTGCGCAATCCCGCCAAGCCGAGCCGCGGCCTGCAATCGGCGAGCGGGCGAATCCAGCGTCGCATGGCGCAGCTCGGATCACTTGGGGATTGCGCCGTGCCTTCCGGCATGAAAGATGTCGATTAGGCCTAGTCATCCCGCCTGCGAGCGTGTATGGCCATCGCCTCACGAGATTGATCCGTCGTCGTGGCGGTGGCGTGGCTCTGCGGCCTGCGCTTCCGGACGGCGGCACGATGGAGAGTACAATGGCCGTTCCGAAGAGAAAGACTTCGCCGTCGAAGCGCGGCATGCGCCGCTCGGCCGACGCGCTGAAGCAGCCCACCTATATCGAAGACAAGAACTCCGGCGAGCTGCGTCGTCCGCACCATGTCGATCTGAAGAGCGGCATGTATCGCGGTCGCCAGGTGCTGAAGGCCAAGACCGAGGCCTGAGCCCCGGTCGCAGGCTTGCGAGTCTAGGAGCCGGCCGCGAGGCCGGCTTTTTCTTTGTCCTGTTTCGGCTGGCGCCTGCCAGGCCCTCTGCCGAGGAGCGATCTGTGATCGCGTCTCGATGGATGTCTCCGGTGCGGCTTCCGGATGATCCATCGGGACACCGCTGTCATGCGGCTCCTCGGCAGAGGGCCTGGCCTCACGCGACCAGGCGCTGCCGCTTCCTTCCGGCGCGCTGTGCCTGGGCCTCGTAGCGCCGCGCCGCGACCTGCGGCGTCTCGCGCGCCCGGCGCGCGAACGGACCGATTTCGGCATGGCTGGCCGCGATCTGCAGCAGCAGCATCGTCGATGCATCGGGAAGCGCCTGGTGGCTTCTCGCCCCGTATTGCTGATCCCGCATGTGCCACTCCGGAACGCTAGGGTTGCGCTGGAGGTAAAGTTGCAATCCAGGGGCCGGCCTTAACCGGGCGTTAAGCCAGAAACCTGCATCGTTTCGAAACATCTCCCGATCTCGTTCGGCCAGGACGGCACGACGCCAAAGGTGTCCCGCGGCCTGCGCCTCTAAGGCCCTGCACCGATGCCTGCGCCATCGATCCTGAGTACCCGTGACGAAACGATCGTCGACCCGCGCAGCCTGCTCTCCTCGATCGGCGAGGTGGTCTACAGCTGGGACATCGCCAGCGATTCGCTGAACTGGGGTCCGAACGCCGCCGAGGTTCTGGGACCGATTCCGGTAGCTGCGATGAGCCGCGGTCTCGCTTTCGCCGGGCTGGTGGAGCCGGGTAGCGGCCGCAGTCGCTACGACGCGATCTTCTCGACCGGCGGACAGGACCATGGCGAAGGTGCGATCTACCGCACCCGCTACGCAGCCGATCTCGGCGGCCGCAAGATGTGGATCGAGGATGCCGGCCGCTGGTTCGTCGGCATCGACGGTCAGCCTGCCATGGCGCGCGGCGTGCTGCGCATCGAGCGCTCTGTGCGGCCCGACGAGCTTACCGCGCAGAGTCGCGACGTCTGTGACCGCGGAGCGCTGGTCGAGCGCCTCGAATCATCGCTGCAGGAGCATCTCGCGGCGGAGCGACCGGTAGTCGTGCTGATCGCGGCGATCGACGAACTCGCGCGTCTCAACGATGATTTCGGCCATGAGGCCACCGATGAGATCATCGGCGTGGTCCAGGAAAGGCTGCGCTCGGTGATGCGCCGACGCGACCATCTGCTGCGCTATTCCAGCAATCGCTTCGCCATCCTGCTCGCAGGCTGTCCGCAGAACCAGATCGAGCCGGCGGCGCGGCGCTTCATCAAGGCCGTCGCACAGTCCGCGATCGAGACCGGGCGCGGCATTGCGCTGGTGCGTCTGCGCGTCGGGGCGGCCGTCGCGCCGGATCTCTCGCGCCATGCCGGTACGCTGGTCTCGGCCGCTGAGAACGCCCTTGCCGGCGCCAAGGCGGGCGCGGTCGATACCGTCGTCATCGCACGTCAGCGCGAGTTGCGTGAGCCGGCGCCGGACCATAGCGGATTCGATATCCAGGCCATCGCGGCAC
>NZ_JBFTZN010000225.1:0-11437 GCF_056406775.1 Allobosea sp. P1_A7 | reverse complement strand
AGATGCCACCTGGGACATGCTTGCCGGCAAGGGCCATGTGGTCAGCCGCACTGCCAAGACCGCGATGCTGTACCTGCCGCGACACCTGCTCGGCATCGAGGCCGCGACCAGCATTCTCGATGCGGCCGGGCTCGGCCGGTCCGGCTATGGCGAGGATTATCGTCCGCGCTGGGACCTGGTTGCCGTTGCGGAGCGGGACCTGCCGGCCGGCACCGTGCTCACCATGGGCGGCCATCACCACAGCATCGACAGCGTCGGCGCCGAAATGCGTCCGGCCGCGGCGCTCGCCGATGACCGCCCTGCCCCGTTCTACCTGGTTGCCAACCGCAAGCTGGTTTGCCCCGTGGCGGCCGGAGCCGCGATCAAACTCGGCGATGTCGAGATCGATCAGGGCTCGGTCCTGCTCCAGACCCGGCGCAGGCAGGACGAGATCTTCGCCGAAAGCCCGGTGGAGCGCGCAGCTGCGGCGCGTTGACAGGCTGACGACCCCATGCCGTAACGATGAAAACGAGGGACGGCGATGACAAACGAAGCCGACATCACCCGGGCCACGCCGGATATCTATCCGCGCATCACCCGGCGCACCTTGCATGACGAGGTCCTGGAGCGCCTGCGTGACATGATCATCGAAGGCCGGCTCGCCCCCGGCCAGCGGATCAACGAAGGGCAGGTCGGGGCCCAGCTCGGCGTCTCGCGCACCCCCTTGCGCGAGGCGATCAAGACGCTGGCAAGCGAGGGGCTGGTCGAGATCCTGCCCGCCAAGGGCGCGATCGTGCGCCGCTTCACCGAGAAGGATCTCGCCCAGATCCTGCAGGTGCTGAAGACGCTCGAGCAACTCGGAGGCCGGATGGCCTGTCAGCTGGCCAGCGACGAGACGATCGAGGCGATCCACGCACTGCACAGGCAGATGCTGGAGCTATATGAGACCAAGAACCGGCTCGAATATTTCAAGCTCAACCAGGCGATCCACAGCGCCATCGTGGCCGCTTCCGGCAATGCCGTGCTGATGGAGATGCACGAGACCCTGCAGGCGCGGATCAAACGGCTGCGCTTCATCGGCAATGAGGGCCCGGTGAAATGGGCCGGGGCCGTGGCGGAGCATGAGGAGATGATCGTCGCGCTGAAGAAGCGCGACGCGGACGCACTGGCGGACGTCATCGGCCGGCACATGGACTCGACACGGCTGCGTGTCAGCGACGTCCTCTAACCCCGATATCCGGAACCTCGGCGCGGATTGCAGGTTATCCCTCATTGGGGGGCCGCACAGCTGCGAGGAATTGATGAGAGCAGTCCTGCTTGCCCTGGTGGCACTGGCGTTTTGCGTTTCCCGTGCTCCTGCACAGGAAGCGCTCCAGGCCGATGAATTCGTCAGACGAGCCGCAGTCTCGAACATGATGGCCGTCGAGCTCGGCACGCTCGCCTTGCAGAAGAGTTCCTCGCCCGAGATCAAGGCCTTTGCGCATCAGGCCGTGAACGACCGCACGATCGCAGGCACCGGCTTGCGCCAGATCGTGGCGAAGCGCTCTGGCATCGCCCTGCCGGAACGGCCCGACCAGGCCCATCAGGACATCCTGCGCGAGCTCGGCGACAAGCAGGGGCCTGAGTTCGACCGCGCCTATGTCGCCGCGCAGAAGCAAGCCCAGGACGAGGCGATGGCGCTGTTTTCCGGCTACGCCCAGGCTGGCACGGATACCGAACTGAAGGGTTTTGCCACCAAGACCTTGCCGCTCCTGCAAACCCAGGCCGAACTGACCCGAAAGCTGCCGGGCGCGGACTGAAGCGCGCTCCCCGGCACGGCGTCGTCTCGAGCGCCCCGGTCCGGGTTCCGGTCTCTGAAGACGGGGGTGCGACCCTTGCGCGAACTCGCAGAAGAGCCGGCCACTAGCCCCGAAGTCCGGTGTCGAGCCGAGGATGTGCCTGACCTGGTGCGGAGTGGCCTTGGGGTGCAGATACGCGGCCGCGGCCGCGAGACTGGCGGCCCGGGCGGCATCGGCAGCGGGAGGGTCCTGCGCCTCGCGAGCGGCGGCATGCGCCGCCCAGGCCTGCGAGCGCAACAAAGCGGTCCGCCTGCCTCCATGACCGAATGCCTCCGCACCCTCGATCGCGTCTCGCGGACGATGATCGGCAGGGTATCTCGCTTCGAAGAGCGACAGAGCCTGCCTGGCACAGCTTGCGGCATAGAGCGCGATCTCGCGCAGTTCGTCCTCGCCGAGTTTCATCGCGGTCTTGTCGTCGGCCATCGTCGTCCCCTTGGCGAGACACCGAAAACCCGATTGCGGTGCCAGAGCGATAGCGCGAGTGACAGGCGCCAAGCCTAGAGCACGCAGGCATACATGACGAAGACGCCGCCCGATCCGAACGGCCGTTCGTAAAGCGCGCGCGCCGGCTCGTTGTCCAGCTCGGTTCCGACCCAGACCTCCTCGCAACCGAGTTCGCGGCCCCAGGCGAACATGTCGTCAAGCATCCGCCGCGCCAGTCCCTGGCGCTGCAGCGCGGGGGCAACGGCGACCTCGTCGATATAGAGTTCCGTCTTCTTGTCGGGATGGCGATGGATCACGGCAGCGACCTGCGCCACCACCACGTCCTGGCGAAGCCCGACAAGCATGAGATGGCCCGGCGAGGCGAGATAGGCGCTGAGCCTTGCCGGATCGACCGGCTCGTCGAAAACATCCTCGTCGACGCGGTCGAACAGGGCCATATCCGCCGCGGTTACCCGCCTGATCTCGACTTCCACGATCTGCTCCCCTTTCGGCCCGCTTGACAGTCATCCGGCCCTCGCCTCCGCTTGTCGCAAAACAGGATGGGGAAGGATACGCTGGTCATGCTGACCTTGCGCCAGATCGAGGTGATCCGCGCCATCATGATCACCGGCACGATTGCCGGGGCGGCCAAGCTGCTCAGCGTCTCGGCGCCGGGCATCAGCCGCCTGATGAAGCATACCGAACGCACGCTGCGGTTGAAACTGTTCGAGCGCCGGCATGGGCGCTACATTCCGACCCCTGAGGCCAACGATATCTTCGAGCAGATCAACGGGGTCTACAAGAAGGTCGACGACCTGCATTACACGCTCGCCCGCATCGAGCGCGGCGGCGAGATCGAGCTCAAGCTCGGCTCCGTGCCGAGCATCTGCCATGTCATGGTGCCTCGTGCGATCGAGCGGCTGCGGCGCAAGCATCCGGACCTGCGCATCGACATCAACATCCTGAAGATCGAGGAGGCGCTCGACTATCTGCTGCTCGGCAAGGGCGAGATCGCGGCGATGAGCTACAAGCTCGACCATCCCGGTATCGATTTCGTCCCCCTGGCGGTGGGCGAACTGCTCTGCATCGTCCCCGACAGCCATGAGCTTGCCGGCCGCGCCTGCCTGTCGGCGCGCGAGATCGTGCAGCACGAACTGATCGGCATCGATCCCAACGATCCCTATGGCCGGGTCATGAGCGAGATCTTCAGCCGGCAGGGCCTGGCCTATGACATGCGGATCAAGGCCCGCTTCGGCACCACCGTCTGCTCGCTCGTGCGGGCCGGGCTCGGCATCGCCATCATCGACCAGTTCACCGTCGCGCATGGCTCGATGCAGGGCATCACCGCGATCCCGATCGAGGAGCCGACCCGCTTCCAGACCTATGTTGCGATCAAGAACGACAAGGCGCCTTCGCTCTATGCCGAAACCTTCGTCACCCTGCTGCGCGAGGAGATGAACGCGGTGGTCTCATCCCGCCTGCGCGCCTCAGTCAAGGCAGTGGAAAAGATAACATCAGGTTAGGTAATGCGATTGAATTGGTTATCGCGTTACTAGCCTAAATCGGTTTATGTGACGTATGGCAACGCCTGCGACCATGACGGGCGAGCCAAGAGGGATCGGACATGCCGGCAATCGCCGTCGCCAACAGGACCACGCGTGTGCTGCTCGGCTCGCCGATCGCGCATTCTGTGTCACTGGCGATGCACGCGGTGGCCGCACGGGCCGCCCGTTTCGAAGCGCGGTGCCACCTGATCGAGATCATCGGCGCAGAGCCTTCGGATAACGCGAAGGCCGAGGCCTTCGACAGGGTCATGGCGGCGCGCGCGACGATCGATCGCGCTGCCTGAGCGACGCCCCGGCGAGACCGGGCGGAGACAAGAAACCGGACAACTGGAGGAAACATCATGACATTCAAATGGATCATCGCCGCGGCCCTCGGCGCAGGGCTCGCAACCCCGGCGCTGGCGCAGGACAAGGTCAAGCTCGTCGACGTCGTCGAGCTCTCGGGTGCGGGCGCGACCGCCGGCACCAACTGGAAGAACGGCATCGATCTCGCCGTCGCCGACATCAATGCCAAGGGCGGCATCCTCGGCAAGCAGATCGAGATCGTCCATTACGACACGCAGACCAACCCGGGGAACACCCGCGCCGCGGTGCAGCGCGCCATCGACGAGGGCACCTATGCCGTGCTCGGCCCGGTCTTCTCCGGCCCGATCGGCGCCTCGATGCAGATTTCCCAGCGTGCAGAGATCGCCCAGTTCGTCGGCGGCGAGGCTGCCGGCCTGACCAAGCAGGGCAACCAGTACCTGTTCCGCACCTCGCTCAGCCAGGCTGCGGCGATGCCGAAGATCGCGAACTACCTGAAGAACACGGTCAAGGCGGGTTCGGTCGCCGTCGTCTGGGTCAATAACGACTTCGGCAAGGGCGGGCGCGACGCCATCCTACCCGAGCTCGAGAAGGCCGGCATCAAGGTGGCGGCCGATGTCGCGACCGAACAGGGCCAGGCCGATTTCGCCGCCGACGCCATCAAGATCAAGAACTCGAATGCCGACGCGATCTTCGTCTATCTMAACGAGGAAGAGAGCGCCCGCTTCCTGCGCGCCGCCAAGCAGCAGGGCATCAGCAAGCCGATGGTCGGCGAGACGACGCTGCTCGGCGCCAAGGTCATCGAGCTCGCGGGCGACGCTGCCAACGGCGTCAAGGGCCATGTCGGCCTCTCGATCGACGCGCCGATCCCGGCCTTCCAGGAATTCGGCAAGAAGTACCAGGCCAAGTACAACTATGCCTCCGACCATAACGGCCTGAAGGGCTACATGGCCGTCTACATGATCAAGTGGGCGACCGAGAAGCAGAACAAGTTCGACAAGAAGGGCCTCGCCGATACGCTGCGCGGCGCGACGATCAAGCCTTCGGACGAGCCGGGAATCCTGATGGAAACCACCATCGAGAGCAATGGCGACCTCGACCGCGAGAGCTTCCTCGCTGAGGTGATCAACGGCAAGCAGGTGATCAACGCGACCCTGCCCAAGATCAAGCCGTAAGACCAGGCCTTACGACGAAAACACCTCGCCACGTCATCCCGGGCGACCGAACGGACGCCCGGGATCCAGAAGCGGACGCAACGCGCCGGAACTGGCTTGCGGCTCCATGCGGCCTGCGGCCGCCAGCGCCAGGGGGACGACGGCAGGTCGCAACACAGGCAGCGCCAACAGGACGAGGACGCGCCATGGCTGAATTCATCGCCTATCTCATCGCCGGCATCGCCACAGGCGCGATCTACGCGCTGGCCGCGATCGGCTTCACGCTGGTCTGGCAGACCTCGCAGACGATCAATTTCGCCCAGGGCGAGTTCGTCATGCTGCCGGCGGTGCTGGTCCTGCTCGCCATCAAGCTGTTCGGCGCGCCGATCTGGCTGGGCGCACTGATCGGCATCGCCGCCTTCATCCTGATCTTCGGCGTCGGGTTCAAGGTCGCGGTGGTCGATCCGATGATCCGGCACGGCGTGCTGCCGCTTGCCATCGCCACGATGGCGCTCTCGATCATCATGAAGGAAGGCGCCAAGGACGGCTTCTCGGCGGAGGCTCAGAACTTCCCCTCCTTCGTGCCGACCCAGACGATCTCGGTCTTCGGCGCCTCGATCTCGCTGCAGCATGTCGCCATCATCGTCGTCGCCTTCGCCGTGATCGGCCTGCTGCAATGGTTCGTCGGCGGCACGCGGCTTGGCCGACAGATGCAGGCCACGGCCCAGAACCCGACCGTCGCGCGCATTCTCGGCATCCCGGTCGAGCGCATGGTGCTGCTGACCTTCGTGATCAACGCCGCGCTTGCCGTCGTCGCCTCGGTGCTGATCTCACCGATCTATCTGGCAAAATTCTCGAACGGCGAGGTCATCGGCCTGTTCGCCTTCATCGCCGCCATCGTCGGAGGCTTCAACCAGGTGCGCGGCGCGCTGGTCGGCGGACTCGTGGTCGGCATCGTCGACAGCATGGCGGCGGCCTATATCTCATCCTCCTATCGCCTGGCCGTGCCGCTCGTTCTTCTCGTCGTCATCATCCTGCTCAAGCCGGAAGGCCTGATGGGCCGCAAAGAGGAGCGCCGCGTATGACCGCGCCCGCGACCGAGGCAAGCCTGCCGCAGCAGCGCGGCCGCCTTTCAAGAGTGCCGTCCCTTGCCGCCTTCGCCGACGGCACCCTGATCACGCTGATGCTCGGCGCCGTCATCCTCTGGTTCGCCCCGGCCGGCATGGGCCGCTATGGTACCTATGTGCTCTCGCTCTGGCTGGTGATGAGCATTGCCGTGATGGGCCTCAACCTGACGCTCGGCTATGCCGGCCTGAAGTCTTTGGCACAGGCCGCCTTCATGGGGCTCGGCGCCTATGCGACGGCGCTGCTGACCACCAAGGTCGGGCTGAACTGGTACGCCTCCTTTGCGATCTCGGGCCTGCTGACCTTCGCGGTCGGGCTAGTGCTCGGTTTCCCGGCGCTGCGGGTCAAGGCGCATTACCTCGCCTTCGTCACGCTCGCCTTCTCCACGCTGATCTGGCTGATCCTGCGCAACGAGCAATGGCTGACCGGCGGCGTCTTCGGGCTCTCGAACATCCCGCGCCCCAGCTTTTTCGGGCTCAAGCTCGACGGCGCGCTCGCCTTCCACCGGTTCGTCGTCATCGTCACCCTGATCCTGGCGATCGCGCTATGGTGGATGATCCGCTCGCCCTGGGGCCGCGCCTTCACGGCGCTGCGCGAGAACCCGATCCGGGCCGCCAGCCTCGGCATCGACACGCGCATGTACACGCTGCTCGCCTTCGCGATCGGCTCGGCCTATGCCGGCTTTGCAGGCGCGCTCTACGCTCCGCTGGTCGAATTCATCGACCCCTCGCCCTTCTCGCTGTCGCAGAGCTTCTTCTTGCTGCTGATGGTGGTCGCGGGCGGCGCCGGCTACCTGCTCGGCCCGTTCATCGGCGCGCTGCTCGGCGTGGTGCTGCCGGAATGGCTGCGCGTCGTCGGGTCGCTCTACCTGATCATCTTCGCGACCATCGTCATGCTGCTGCTGATCGCCTGCCCGCAGGGCGTGAGCGGCCTGCTCGAACGCGGCTGGGCGAAGCTCACCGGCAAGGGCAAGATCGGCAAGAGCGTGGCCGCCAACACCGGAGGCCGCTCATGAGCCCGGTCCTCGAAGTCTCGAATATCCACAAGGCCTTCGGCGGCATCAAGGCGGTGAACGGTGTCTCCTTCTCCGTCAAGGAGGGCGAGATCCTCGGCATCATCGGGCCGAATGGCTGCGGCAAGTCGACCCTGTTCAACTGCATCCTGGGCCAGCTCGACCCGACCGAGGGCACGGTGAAACTCGACGGCAAGGAGGTCACCGGCATGCGCCCCTCCGACCTCAACCGCCTCGGCGTCAGCCGCACATTCCAACTGCTCCAGGTCTTCCCCGAGCTCTCGGTGCGCGAGAACCTGATCCTCGCCGGCCAGGAACATGAGGGCACGATGCTCACGCGCTTCTTCGGGCGGCGCGATGCCGGGCTGACGGAGAAGGCCGACCGGATGATCGGTTTCTTCAAACTCGGCCATCTCGTCGACGCCAAGGCGGGCGGGCTCTCCTATGGCCAGCAGAAGCTGCTCGATGCCGCGATGGCCTTCATGGCGGGGCCCCGCCTCGTGCTGCTCGATGAGCCGGCGGGCGGCGTCAACCTGACCATGCTCGGCGACCTCAAGGAGCGCCTGCGCGCCATCAATGCCGAGCAGGGCGCGACCTTCGTGGTGATCGAGCACAACATGGATTTCGTCATGTCGCTCTGCACCCGCGTGCTCGTGCTGGCGGAAGGCAAGGTCCTGGCCGAGGGAACGCCTGCCGAAGTCAGGGCCAATCCACAGGTCATCGAAGCCTATCTCGGCCATTGAGGAGCGACTGGAATGGACGCCCATATCCTCGAACTCGACGGCGTGGTCAGCGGCTATGGCGCCATGACCATCCTGAACGGCACGAGCTTCAAGGTCCGGCGCGCCGCCATCACCACGGTGATCGGCCCCAACGGCGCCGGCAAGTCGACCGTCTTCAAGGCGATCTTCGGCCTGCTCAAGGTCCGCGAGGGCCATATCCGGCTGGACGGCACCGAGATCACCCACTGGAACCAGCGCAAGCTCCTGGAGGCCGGCATCTGCTATGTGCCGCAGGGGCGCAACATCTTCCCCGAGCTCTCCGTGCGCCATAATATCGAGCTCGGCGCAGTCGCGGCGGGCTCGCGCATCACCGATATGCCGAAGCGGCTGGAAGCCGCGCTCGATCGCTTTCCGGCGCTGCGCCGCAAGGCCGACCAGCAGGCGTCCACCCTCTCGGGCGGCGAGCAGAAACAGCTCGAGATCGTGCGCGGATTGCTGCTCGACCCCAAGCTCGTGCTGATCGACGAGCCCTCGATCGGGCTGTCGCCGATGATGGTGCAGGAGACTTTCGGCATTCTGCAGAATCTGCGCACGCGCGGCGTCACCATCCTGATGGTCGAGCAGAATGCCCGCTCGGCGCTGGAGATCTCCGATGAGGGGCTTGTGCTGGAGCTGGGCCAGACCAGGATGCAGGGACCGGCTGCCGATATCCTCGCCGATCCGCGCGTCGGCCAGCTTTTCCTCGGCGGCGCAATGACGGAGGCCGCATGAGCAAACCTCTCCAGATCGCGCTCGTCGGCGCCGGCCTGATCGGCCGCGCCCATCTCCTGCGCRTCGAGGCCTCGCCGGATTGCTCACTGGCCGCCATCTGCGACCCGACCGAGGCGGCAAAGGCCATCGCGGCCGAGCGGAATCTGCGCTGGTTCCCGTCGCAGCAGGAGATGCTGGCAGCGATGAAGCCGGACGGCGCCATCATCGCGACGCCCAATGCGCTGCATGTCCCGGGCGCGATCGACTGCCTCGAGGCCGGCGTGCCGGTGCTGGTCGAGAAGCCGCTCGCCGAGAGCGTCGCTGCGGCGCAACAGCTCGTCGATGCCCAGGCGCGCACGGGCGTCGCCGTGCTTGCCGGCCATCACCGCCGCCACAACCCGATCGTCAAGGCGGCGCGAAGGATCGTCGGCGAAGGCGGCATCGGCCGACTGGTCGCCGTCAATGCGCTGTTCCTGATCAAGAAGCCGGACGACTATTTCGACGTCGCCTGGCGGCGCGAGCCGGGCGGCGGGCCAGTGCTGATCAACCTGATCCACGATATCGACAATCTCCGCTTCATCTGCGGCGAGATCGACAGCGTGCAGGCCATCACCTCCAACGCGACACGCGGCTTTGCCGTCGAGGACAGCGCCGCCCTGATCTTCCGCTTCAGCAATGGTGCACTCGGGACCGCGACCGTCTCGGACGTAACGCCCTCGCCCTGGAGCTGGGAGCTCAGTTCGGGCGAGAACAAGGCCTATCCGCAGCGCGAGGGCCATTGTTACCTGATCGCCGGCAGCGAAGGCTCGCTGGCCTTGCCGAAGCTCGATTTCTGGCACTACGGGGACAAGGCCGGCTGGTGGGAGCCGCTCCAGCACGAGAGCCGTGGCGTCGAGCCTGTCGAACCGCTGGCCGAACAACTCAGGCACTTCTGCGCCGTCATCCGCGGCAGCGAAGCGCCGCTGACCGGCGCAGCCGATGCCGCCCGCACGCTGGCGGTCGTCGAGGCCGTTGCAGAGGCAGCCCGAACCGGGGCAACCGTCAAGCCCGCTCCGCTGCGGGTCTTGTCCGGGACAGGTGCAGCATGAAACCGACCTCGATCGCCACCGTCTCGCTCAGCGGCGATCTTGCCGAGAAGCTGCAAGCCATCGCCGGCGCCGGGTTCGATGCGGTTGAGGTCTTCGAGAATGACTTCCTGACCTTCGACGGCAGCCCGCGCGATGTCGGCCGGATGATCGCCGATCTCGGCCTGGGCATCGCCGCCTTCCAGCCCTTCCGCGATTTCGAGGGCATGCCGGAGCCGCAGCGCGCCCGCGCCTTCGCCCGGGCCGAGCGCAAATTCGCGATCATGAACGAGCTCGGCGCCGAGCTGATGCTGATCTGCTCCAATGTCTCGCCGCCGGCCGAGGCCGGCATCGACCGTGCAGCGGCCGATCTGCGAGAGCTCGGAGCCCTGGCGGAGAAACATGGCGTCAAGGTCGGGTTCGAGGCGCTGGCCTGGGGCCGGCATATCAACGACTACCGCGACGCCTGGGAGATCGTGCGCCGGGCCGACCATCCGCGCATCGGCCTGATCCTCGACTCGTTCCACACGCTTGCGCGGCGCTCGCCCCTGGGGCCGATCACGACGATCCCCGGAGACYGCATCTTCCTCGTCCAGCTCGCCGATGCGCCCGCGCTGGACATGGATGTGCTGAGCTGGAGCCGGCATTTCCGCTGCTTCCCCGGACAGGGCGATCTGCCGGTGGCGAATTTCGTCAGGGCCGTCGAGGCGACGGGCTATTCCGGGCCGCTCTCACTCGAGGTCTTCAACGACCAGTTTCGCGCCGGCTCGGCCCGGCGGCTCGCGACCGACGGCGTGCGCTCGCTGATCCAGCTCGCCGACCAGGTCGCRCCGGAGCTGCCACCGCGCGCGCCCTGCCTTGCCGTCGAGTTCATCGAGTTCGCGCTCGACGAGGAGACGGCCCACAGCCTGGCGGAACTCTTCACCGCGCTCGGCTTCCGGCAGACCGGGCACCATGTCAGCAAAGCGGTAACGCGCTGGAGCCAGGGCGGCATCAATCTCGTGCTCAACACCGAGAAGGACGGCTTTGCCCAGTCGCATGCGATCATGCACGGGCCCGGCGTCTGTGCGATCGGCCTGCGGGTGGCGGATGTGGCGCAGGCCATGGCGCGGGCGAAGCAGCTCAAAATCGCAGCCTTCGAGCAGCCGATCGCGCCGGGCGAGATGCATATTCCGGCGATCCGTGGAGTCGGCGGCGCGCTGATCTACTTCACCGAGCCCAAGGGCGAGCTCGGCCATGTCTGGGAGAAGGAGTTCATCGCAACGGTAGATGAGCGCGCGCCCTCACCTGCCCTCCTGGACAGCGTCGACCATATCTCGCAGTCGATGGACTACGAGGAGATGCTGTCCTGGCTGCTGTTCTATACCTCGCTCTTCGAACTGGAGCGCATCCAGCAAACCGATGTCGCGGATCCCGCCGGACTGGTCGCGAGCCGGCCGATCATCAGCAGAGACGGTGCCGTCCGCTTCGTGCTCAACGGTTCGCAGGCGACACGGACGCTC
>NZ_JBFTZN010000224.1:0-9612 GCF_056406775.1 Allobosea sp. P1_A7 | reverse complement strand
GGCCATCATCGCCGCGCTGAACCACGTCACCCATTACCGCTACGATCGCCCTGTCGTGCTCGGCCCGCAGATCATCCGGCTGAGGCCCGCTCCGCATTGCCGCGCAGCGATCAAGAGCTACGCGCTCAAGGTCTCGCCAGCGCAGCATTTCGTGAACTGGCAGCAGGATCCGAGCGGCAATTGGCTCGCCCGCTACGTCTTTCCCGAACCGGTGAGCGAATTCCGCATCGAAGTCGATCTCGTCACCGAGCTTTCGATCATCAATCCCTTCGACTTCTTCGTCGAGACCAACGCGGAGGTCTTCCCCTTCGTCTATCCCGAGGAACTCCAGGCGGAACTCGCTCCCTATCTCGTCACCGAACCGGCCGGGCCGCTGCTGATCGACCTCCTCGCCAGGGTTCCGCGCGAGCCGGTCAACACCGTGAACTTCGTCGTTGATCTCAATGCCCGGCTGCAGGGCATGATCGCCTATGGCATCCGGATGGAACCCGGCGTGCAGGAGCCGGAGCACACGCTCCACATCAAATCGGGCTCGTGCCGCGACACAAGCTGGCTGCTGGTCCAGATCCTGCGCCAGCTCGGGCTCGCCGCTCGCTTCGTCTCCGGCTACCTGATTCAGATGAAGGCGGATATCGACCCGCTCGAGGGGCCGCGCGGGACCGACAAGGATTTTACCGATCTCCACGCCTGGGCCGAGGTCTATATTCCCGGCGCGGGCTGGATCGGGCTCGATCCGACATCGGGGCTGCTGACCGGCGAAGGCCATCTGCCCCTCGCGGCGACACCGCATTTTCGCTCGGCCGCGCCGGTGAGCGGCGTTGCCAGCTATGCCGAGACGACCTTCGACTTCGCGATGAGCGTTGAGCGCGTGCATGAAGTGCCGCGCATCACCCTGCCCTTTTCCGACCAGTCGTGGCACCGCCTCGATGCGTTGGGAGAGAGGGTCGATGGCGATCTCGCAGCGCAGGATGTGCGCCTGACGATGGGCGGCGAGCCGACCTTCGTCGCGACCGATGATCAGGAGGGCGCGGAGTGGAACACCGCCGCGGTCGGCCCGACCAAGCGCCGGCGCGCTGACGAACTGATCCGCCGCCTGCGCAGCCGCTTCGCGCCGGGCGGCATGCTGCATTACGGCCAGGGCAAGTGGTATCCGGGCGAAAGCCTGCCGCGCTGGGCCTTCGCGCTCTATTGGCGCGAGGACGGCGAGCCGATCTGGCGCAATGCCGCATTGATCGCGCGCGAGCCCGGCGCCGTAACCGGCGGCGACCGTGAACTGGAAGCGGCAACCTCGACCCGCGATGCCGAGGCGCTCGCATCGGGCCTTGCGGAGAAACTGGGCGTCGGTGCCGACCATGTCCTGCCCGCCTATGAGGATACCGGCCACTGGCTGCTCAAGGAGGCGCAGCTTCCAGACAATGTCGACCCGCTCGACCCGCGCCTCGCCGATCCGGAGGAACGCGCCCGCATGGCCCGTGTCTTCCAGCTCGGCCTCGGCAATCCGCGCGGCTATGTCATCCCGGTGCAGCGCTGGCAGAGCCAGGCAGGCGACCGGCGCTGGCGCTCCGAGAAATGGACGCTGAGACGCGGCAAGCTCTTCCTGGTGCCGGGCGATTCACCGGTCGGCTATCGTCTGCCGCTCGGCTCGCTGCCAGCCGTGCCGGAGGCGGAATACCCGCATATCCACCCGCAGGATCCGATGGAGGCGCGCGGCCCCCTGCCCTCGCCCGGCAGCGCGCCTGCGGCGCTCGCGGCAGAGCCCGCGCCCACGGTGCACCGGCATGCCCAATTCTCGATCCCGGGCGAGGCCCCCGCAGGCGCTGCGGCCCAGGATCGCGTCGAGCAGGAGATCGGGCGCGAGCATGTGCGCACCGCGCTGAGTCTCGAAGTCAGGGACAATGTGCTCTGCGTGTTCCTGCCCCCCGTCGAGCGCCTGGAGGACTATCTCGACCTGATCGCCAGCGTCGAGGCCGTGGCCGAGCAGACCGGGATCGCCGTCCATATCGAGGGCTATGCTCCGCCCTCCGACCCGCGCCTCAATGTCATCAAGGTGACGCCCGACCCCGGCGTGATCGAGGTCAATATTCATCCTGCAAAGAGCTGGCGCGATGCGGTCGAGATCACGCGTGGCGTCTATGAGGAGGCGCGTCAGGCCAGGCTCTGCGCCGAGAAATTCATGGTGGACGGCCGCCATACCGGAACGGGCGGTGGCAACCATGTCGTGCTCGGCGGTGTCACGCCGTCCGACAGCCCCTTCCTGCGCCGCCCCGATCTGCTGAGGAGCATCATCCTCTACTGGCAGCGACACCCCTCCCTCTCCTTCCTGTTCTCCGGCCTGTTCATCGGGCCGACCAGCCAGGCGCCACGCATCGACGAAGCCCGGCACGACCAGCTCTACGAGCTCGAAATCGCCCTTGCGGCGGTGCCGAAGCCGGGTGAGAAGCCGATTCCGCTCTGGCTCGTGGACCGGCTGTTCCGCAACCTGCTGGTCGATGTTTCCGGAAACACCCACCGCACCGAGATCTGCATCGACAAGCTCTATTCGCCGGACGGGCCGACCGGCCGGCTAGGCCTGATCGAGTTCCGCTCCTTCGAGATGCCGCCGGATGCGCGCATGTCACTGGCGCAACAGCTTCTGGTGCGCGCGCTGATCGCCTGGTTCTGGCGCGAGCCGCAGCAGGGCAAGCTGGTGCGCTGGGGCACGAGCCTGCATGACCGCTTCATGCTTCCGGAGATGATCTGGCAGGATTTCCGCGAGGTGCTCGCCGATCTCGCGCATGCCGGCTATCCGTTCGACCMGGTCTGGTTCGAAGCACAGCAGGAGTTCCGCTTCCCGTTCTACGGCAAGGTCAACCATGGCGGGGTCGAGCTCGAGCTGCGCCAGGCCCTCGAACCCTGGCACGTCATGGGCGAGCAGGGAGCGATCGGCGGCACCGTGCGCTATGTCGATTCCTCGGTGGAGCGGCTGCAGGTCAAGGCAAGCGGGCTCGTTCCCGGTCGCCACGTCATCACCTGCAACGGACGGCGCCTGCCGATGACCCCGGTCGCGGGCTCCAGCGAGGCGATCGCAGGCCTGCGCTTCAAGGCCTGGCAGCCGGCCTCAGGGCTGCACCCGACAATTCCCGTGCATGCGCCGCTGACCTTCGACATCGTCGATAGCTGGGTCGGCCGGTCGCTCGGCGGCTGCGTCTACCATGTCGCCCATCCCGGTGGGCGCAATTATGAGACACCGCCGGTGAATTCCTACGAGGCCGAGGCACGCCGCCTCGCCCGTTTCGAATCCATCGGTCATAGTCCCGGCGCGCTGGTGATTCCGGTGGAAGAGCGCAGCCCGGAATTTCCGATGACCCTCGATCTGCGCCGTCCAGCAGGACTCTAACCAAGGCCATGGCTTTGCAGGGCCGATCGCCGTCGACACGTCTCCGAGCGGAGCGGCGCAATGCGCTGCTGGCCGATTATCGCCCCTTGCCCGGAGCCTATGACGAGTTCATGGCGCCCGATGGCAGTGTACGTCCGCATTGGGAACCGTTTCTCGCCGAGTGGAGCGGGCTCTCCCAGGATGAACTCGGCCATCGCTTCGGGCTGGCGGATCGCCATGTCCGCGACACCGGCGTGTCCTATCGCGTGCATGGCGATCTCGACGCGAGCGACCCGCTGGCCGGGGAACGCTCCTGGCCGCTGAATCATGTCCCGTTGATCATCCCCGGCGCGGAATGGCAGACCATCGCTGCCGGCGTGGCGCAGCGTGCGACGCTGCTCTCCTCCCTGCTTGGCGACATCTATGGACCCGGCGAGATGATMGCCAAGGGCCTGCTGCCCGCGGCGGTCGTAACCGGCAGCCCGGACTATCTGCGCCCGCTGCAGGGCACGGCCAATGGTGGCACGCTCCAGCTCTATGCCGCCGATCTCGGACGCGGGCCGGATGGCCGCTGGTGGGTGCTCGGCGACCGTACCCAGGCCCCGTCCGGAGCGGGCTATGCGCTGGAGAACCGGCTGGCCCTGGGCCGCGCCTTCCCGGACCTGTTCCGGACGATGAATGTCGAGCGATTGGCCTCGTTCTTCCAGGGTTTCCGGGCCGGTCTCGCGGCAAGCTCACGCCGGGTCGAGCCGCGGATCTGCCTGCTGACACCGGGCGCGCTCAACGAAAGCTATTTCGAGCACGCCTATCTCGCACGCTATCTCGGCTTCCTGCTGGTCGAAGGCGGCGACCTCCTGATGCGCGACGGACGCGTCCATGTCCGCACCATCGCGGGCTTGAAGCGTGCCGACGTGATCTGGCGGCGGATCGACGGCGATTTCTCCGACCCGCTTGAGCTCAACTCAGCCTCCGCGCTCGGCGTCGCCGGTCTCGTCCAGGCGGTGCGGCAAGGCAATGTCCAGATCGCCAATGGGCTCGGCTCGGGCGTCGTCGAAGCGCGAGCCCTCATGGGCTTCCTCCCGGCCCTCGCCGAACATATCCTCGGCGACGAACTGATCCTGCCACATATCGCGACCTGGTGGTGCGGGCAGCAGCGTGCACGATCCGAGGTGATCGACCGGCTTGGCGAGATGAGTATCTCGTCGGCCTTCCGCGCCTCGGTCGATGGCCTCAATGGCAACACGATCCTGCCCGGCGAGTTTTCGCCTGATGCCCGCTCGGCGCTTCAGGCACGGATCGAGGCACGCGGGCTCGACTATGTCGGGCAGGAGATCGTGCGCCTCTCGACCATGCCGGTCTTCCAGGGCGGCCGGCTGCAGCCGCACCCGATGACGCTGCGCGTCTTCGCGGCTGCGACTCCCGACGGCTGGAAGGTGATGCCGGGCGGCTTCTGCCGCATCTCCGAGGATGTCGATGCACGCGCCGTCACGCTTGGCAATGGCGTGCGCTCCAGCGATGTCTGGATCACGTCCGACACGCCCGTCGAGCAGGTAACGCTGCTGCCAAGCGCCGACCGCATCAGCATCCGCCGCATCATCGGTACCATGCCGAGCCGCGCGGCCGACAACCTGTTCTGGCTCGGACGCTATCTCGAGCGCACCGAGGCGACCTTGCGGCTGGTGCGCGCATTGCTCGGCCGGCTGATCGATGCCGACGATGCCACGCCCGAGCGGGCCGAGACCCTGCGCCGCCTCGCCAACCTGCTGATCGCCTGGGGCGCCGCCCCGACGGGCAAGGAGCATTCCACCGCCTCCCAGGCCTCCGACGCGCTGCACAGCCTCGACCAATACGGCTCCGCCCTATCCTCCGTCCGCGAAGCGCGGCGCACGGCGTCGGTCATTCGCGAACGCCTGTCGATCGACGCCTGGCGCCTCTTCGGCGACCTGCAGCGGCAGCTGACGCTCAACGGCGACAAGCCGAGCGAGGGCGATGCCTATGAAACGGCGGACACCGCCCTGAAGACGCTCGCCGCCTTCTCGGGCCTGAGCCAGGAGAATATGGTGCGGGGTGCGGGCTGGCGCTTCCTCGATATCGGGCGGCGGCTGGAGCGTGGCATCGCGACCTGCCGTTTCGCCCGCCATTTTGCCGACTCGTCTGCACCGGGCGACTGCCTCGACGCTCTCCTCGACCTGACCGATTCGCAGATCACGTACCGCTCCCGCTATCTGCTCGGCCCCGCGCTCGCGCCCGTGCTCGATCTCGTGATGCTCGACCCTTATAATCCGCGCTCGGTCGCCTTCCAGATCGATCGCCTCGATGTCGAGATCGCCGCGCTGCCGACGCTGAGCGAAGACGGCATGCTGGAAGCGCCGCGCCGGCTCGCGCTCAAGCTCGCTGCCGAATGCCGCACCGCCGAGGCAAGCCGCCTCGACCGCACCAGCATCCTGCTGTTCGAGCAGTTGCTGATGGGGTTGGCCAGCGCCGTGGCGGACCGCTACTTCCTGCAGAACAGCGAACCCGAAGGCTCGCGGATGACAGGCATCGCGTGATCTACGACGTCCGTCATGTCACGACCTATGCCTATAGTCGGCCTGTGCCCTTTGCACGCTGCATCCTGCGGCTGCTGCCGCGTGACGGCGTCGGCCAGAGCGTGCGCAAGAGCAGCCTGAGCGTGACGCCGCGCACCAGCGAGCGCAATGACGGGATCTGCTTCTTCGGCAACCACATGACGACCTTGACCATCACCAAGCCGCATCGCGAGCTGAAGCTCGACATGCGGGCGCGGGTCGAGGTGAACCGGCCGGCGGCGCCCTTTCCCGGGTTGACGCGCGGCTGGGAAGAGGTCGGTGCACTGGCGCTGGCGTCCAACAGCCTCGCGCCGAATTCCCCGGCGCATCAGCTTTTTCCCAGTCGGCTGGTGCCGCCGGTCGCCGAGGTGGTCGATTATGCGCGCTCCAGCTTTGCGCCGCAGCGCCCCGTGCTGGAAGCGGCGAGCGAGCTGATGCGCCGCATCCGCACCGATTTCGTCTATGATCCCGAGGCAACCGAAGTCTCGACCCCGCTGGCGGAAGCCTTCCGCCAGCGCCACGGCGTCTGCCAGGATTTCGCGCATATCATGATCGCCGGGCTGCGTGGGCTCGGCCTGCCGGCCGCCTATGTCAGCGGCTATATCCGCACCATTCCGCCGCCCGGTGAAAAACGTCTCGAAGGGGCCGACGCCAGCCATGCCTGGGTGCATCTCTGGTGCGGGCCGGAGACGGGCTGGATCGGCCTCGACCCGACAAATGATCTCGTCGTCGCCGACGATCATATCGTCACCGCGATCGGCCGCGACTATGCCGATGTCTCGCCGCTCGATGGCGTGATCGTCGGTCCCGGCACGCAAAAGGTCGGCGTCGCCGTCGACGTCATTCCGGTGCAGGAAGCCTGAGGGTGCTGCCGCTGCGTGGACTGCTCTTCGACAAGGACGGCACTCTGTTCGACTATGGCGCGAGTTGGCCGCCGATCAACCGCGAGGCCGGACTGCTGGCGGCCGATGGCGACGCGATGCTGGCCGCCGACCTGCTGCGGCGCGCGGGAGCCGATCCGGAGACCGGCCAGGCGGTGGCCGACAGCCTGCTCGCAGCCGGGAATACCGAGGAGTTGGCGCAAGCCTGGCATGAAGCGGGAAGCCCGCTCGGCATTGCCCCCCTGGTCGAGCGTCTTGATGCTCTCTTTCAGGCTGCGGTCGTGCGGATGGTTCCGGTCTGCGAGCTATCCGCGCTGTTCGAGCGCCTGCGCGCCCGCCACCTCGCGCTCGGAATCGCTTCCAGCGACAGCGCCGCAGCGGTCTCGGCCACAGCCACGCATTTCGGCATCGCGCCGCATCTTTCCTTCGTCGCGGGCTATGATTCCGGACATGGCGCCAAACCGGGCCCCGGTATGGTGCAGGCCTTTTGCGCCGCCTGCGGGCTTGCGCCTGGCGAAGTCGCCGTGATCGGCGACAACGCCCATGACATGGAAATGGGCCGAGCGGCCGCTGCCGGCCTGCGTATCGGCGTGCTGACAGGAACTGGAACGCGCACGACGCTGGAGCCGATCAGCGATCTCTGCCTCGGCAGCATCGCGGAACTGGAGATCACGCTTTTCCCGTGATCGTTGCTATGGCAACCTAATTGCGGCTCGCCGGCTGAGTGCGAGGGTTGCAGGGAACGCTCGTGCGCACGCAGGTCGCCATCATCGGCTCGGGCCCGGCCGGGCTTCTGCTCGGCCAGTTGCTGCACAAAGCCGGCATCGACACCGTCATCGTCGAGCGCAAGAGCCGCGACTATGTGCTTTCACGCATTCGTGCCGGCGTGCTCGAGCAAGGCATGGTGCGGTTGCTCGAGGAGGTCGGCGCCGCGGGCCGGCTGCATGCCGAGGGCCTCAGGCATGATGGCTTCGACCTGCTCTTCGGTGGGGCGCGCCACCATGTCGACCTCGCCCGACTGACCGGCGGCCAGCACGTCACCATCTATGGCCAGACCGAAGCCACGCGCGACCTGATGGACCTGCGCGAGGCGTCCGGTGCCGCGACCGTTTTCGAGGCTGAGAWCGTCGTCCTGCATGATTTCGACCGCGACAAGCCCTCMGTCACCTTCGTCAGGGATGGTCAGACGCATCGCCTCGATTGCGAGTTCATTGCCGGTTGCGACGGATATCACGGCATTTCGCGGGCCAGCATTCCCGAGGCTGCGCTCCAGAGCTTTGAGCGGGTCTATCCCTTCGGCTGGCTCGGCATCCTCGCCGAGGTGCCACCCGTCTCGCATGAGCTGATCTATGCCGGTGATGAGCGCGGCTTCGCGCTCTGCTCGATGCGCTCCCCCCACCGCAGTCGCTACTACGTGCAGTGCTCGCTCGACGACGATGTCGGGAACTGGTCGGATCAGCGCTTCTGGGACGAATTGCGCCGGCGCCTTGATCCGGCAACCGCCGAGGCGCTCGTCACCGGCCCGTCGTTCGAGAAGTCGATCGCGCCGCTGCGCTCCTTCGTCGCCGAGCCGATGCGGTTCGGGCGCCTCTTCCTGGCCGGCGATGCCGCCCATATCGTGCCGCCGACCGGCGCCAAGGGGCTCAATCTCGCGGCCAGCGACGTGCATTACCTGTCGCAGGCGCTGATCGAGCGTTTCACGGAGAGCTCATCGGCCGGGATCGACGCCTATTCGGCCAGGGCCCTGGCGCGTGTCTGGAAAGCCGAACGCTTCTCCTGGTGGATGACCTCGCTGCTGCACCATTTCCCGGAGAACGGCGCCTTCGCACGGCGGATGCAGCGGGCGGAGCTCGATTATCTCGTCTCGTCGGACCACGCCATGGCGGCACTGGCCGAGAACTATGTCGGCCTGCCCTATTGAAGCTCAGGCGGCTGCTTCGACCGGCGCAGTCCGCAGATTGGCTTCGCCCCAGGCCTTGAGCGCCAGGATGATCGGCTCAAGGCTCCGGCCACGCGCGGAGAGGCTGTATTCCACCCGAGGCGGCACTTCGGGATAGACGACGCGAATGATCAGGCCATCGGCCTCCAGCTCGCGCAGCTGATTGGTGAGCATGCGCTGGGTCACCTGCGGCATGCGCTTGCGGATCGCGTTGAAGCGCATCGTCCCGTCCATCAGGAAATAGAGGATGATGCCCTTCCACTTGCCGTCGATCAGGGCGAGCGTGCTCTCGACCGGACAGCCCGGCAGGCAGTTCAGGGTCTTGTGGCGCGCCCGGCGCATGACGGTATCCTTTTCGATACTATATGCGAAAATTGTGCGTTCTTGCGATGAACGAGTGTATCTCTCATCTCAGAGCTCCCGCAATCATGGAGCCCGCCATGCGCGCCATCGGCTATCGTAAATCCCTCGCCATTTCATCGGCCGAGGCCTTGCTCGATCTCGATCTGCCCGAACCTGTGGCAACCGGACGAGACCTTCTCGTCGCGGTGAAAGCCGTCTCGGTGAACCCGGTCGACACCAAGGTGCGTATGCGCAGTGAGCCGAAGCCTGGCGATACCAAGGTCCTCGGCTGGGACGCTGCCGGCATCGTCAAGGCGGTGGGGCCCGAGGTGACGGGCTTCAAACCGGGCGATGCGGTGTTCTATGCCGGCGCGATCGATCGCCCCGGCAGCAATGCCGAGTTCCATCTCGTCGATGAGCGCATCGTCGGGCCCAAGCCCACCACACTCGGCTTCGCCGAGGCCGCCGCGCTGCCGCTGACCGCGATCACCGCCTGGGAGACACTGTTCGACCGGCTCAAGGTCAAGG
>NZ_JBFTZN010000223.1:0-9624 GCF_056406775.1 Allobosea sp. P1_A7 | reverse complement strand
GCCAGGTGACCGGGCGGCACGAACTCATGCAGCGAAGGCGGCAAAAGCCAGCCCTGATCGACATCCCAAGAGCGAAACACTTTGGCCATGAGCCAGTGAATCATCCCGAAGCCACCCCGTCCAGAGGATTACTCGGACGGGCTCCTAGCCGGCATACTATTCCAGCGTTTCCGGCGCGGGTGTTATCCCCCTGAGGGAGGATGGCGCGGCGGTGAGGAGGCTGCGTAGTTTCCCGGCATCGTGCTCGTTTGCCTGGGAGGCCGGTCTTGAAATTCGTGCGCATGCCGATCGAAATTGAAGCGCCAGAGCAGCTCGGATACGACACGATCCGTCGGAATCTGTCAGAAAGTTCGGTCGCCGACCGAAGGTTGGGCGAACTCAACGTCAAGCTGGACGACGTCCTGCTCTGCTATGGCGATCATAAGGGCAGCATCGACCTGAGGGATTCGGTGGCGAGCCTCGGTACCGGTCTCGACGCAGAAGACGTCCTCATCACGGCCGGCGCCTCGGCCGCCCTCTTCATGGTCGCCACCTCGCTTCTGGATAAGGACCAGCATCTCGTCGTCGTGCGCCCGAACTACGCGACGAACATCGAGACGCCGCGCGCGATCGGCTGCGACATCACCTTCATTGATCTCGATTTCGAGTCGGGCTTCCGCCTGGATATCGATCGGATCGAGGCGGCGATCCGGCCCAACACCAGATATGTTTCGGTGACCTATCCGCATAATCCCAGCGGCGTGATGATCTCGGAGGCCGAGCTGCACGCCATCGTCGCCCTCGTCGAAAGGAAGGGCTGCTTCCTCCTGTTCGACGAGACCTATCGTGAGATGACATTCGGCCAGATGCTACCGGTGGCCGCGACGCTCAGCCCCCGCGTGATCAGCGTCTCCTCGCTGTCGAAGACCTATGGCATTCCGGGTATCCGCATCGGCTGGCTGATCTGCCGCGATCCAAAGCTGATGCAGCTCTTTCTTGCCGCCAAGGAGCAGATCGGAATCTCGGGCAGCATGATCGACGAGTATGTCGGCTACATCGCGCTGAGCCAGCGCAGGGACTGGCTCGAGCCCAACAACCTGTTGATCCGCAAGGGCTTCGAGCTGGTGAAGGCATGGATCGAACGGGACGAGTTCGTCGAATGGGTCGAGCCCCAAGGCGGCTGTGTTTGCCTGCCGCGGATCAGGCCTGATGTGAAGCTCGATCTGCCGACCTTCTATCATCGTCTTTACAGTGTCCATGGCACCTATGTCGGTGCCGGACGTTGGTTCGAGATGCCAGACAACTATTTCCGCGTCGGCTTTGGCTGGCCGACGCTGACGCAATTGTCTGAGGGCCTGGATGGCATTTCCGCGGCGATCCGCGACGCCAAGGGCTGAGGAAAGCCGGTCCTGCCGCCCGCCGCTGGATCATGTCTGCGGCCGGCGGTCTCGTTCAGCGTGCGGGGACCATACCTGCCGCTCCGCCGGAGCGGCTCGACACATCATCCTGCCTCTGGAGCGACATCAGGAACAGAGAGAACAGCTCCTGTTGCGTGGAAAGGCCGAGCTTGGCGTAGAGGTTCTGGCGGTGGGTCTTCACCGTCGTCACCGAAATGCCGAGATTGCSGCTGATCGACTCGCCCGAATGGCCCTTCAGGATCAGGTGGGCTACGTCGCATTCGCGCGGGCTGAGTTTCCCCTTGCCGAAATCGCCCAGCAAGAGGTCGAAGGAGGCCCAATGCGTGTCACGCTTGCTGTCCTGGCGGCAATGCTGCCAGATTCGGCGGTAGATTGCCCCTATCAGGGGCTCGATGGTCCGCAGTGCCTCGCAGTCGGCATCGGAGAACCCGCCTAGGCTGGCCAGCCGATAAAAACTGATCTCCGCCATCTCGTCTTGGGGGAGTTCGACGGCGACGACCACCTCCTCCATCCCCGCCGGCCAGCCATAGGTGCGGTAGCCGAGTTCCTCGTCCACCTGTTGTTGGACCTTGAAGTGCCGGTAGTGGTCGGAGGTGAAATAGGCGTCCGGTGCGAGCTCCCGCAAGCGATAGATGCCCGCCTTCAGCCCGTTGAGATAGGCATTGTAGACCGGATTGAGGATGTAGGTGCCGGCGATGTAAAGCTCGAGCGCTCGCTTTCCGGAGCGGTTGGCGAAGGTGTCGGCCACATAGACGGGGGCGGCCTCGCGCCGATAGACCACCGACATCGCTAGCTTGAAGGGGACGATGCGGTTGATCGCGTCCAGGAGCAAATAGGGGCTGTCGGAACGGTCGAACCGATCGATTGCGCGAGCGGCATCCAAGCTGAATGCCGCGATCATGCCCGCGTGTATCTCCCGATTCAACGCACTCAGTCCTCGTCCAGCTGCGTGACCCGCCTGTACTGCCGCCGGACTCAGGCTAGCATGGCCGCATCCTGCCCAACAATCTTGGCGATCGCGGCAAGGGTCCGGTCGATCTCTTCGATCGTGTTGTAATGGGCGACACCCAGCCGAACGACGCCTTCGTCTTCGTCGAGCCCGAGCAGGCGCGCAGGCTCGAGCGCATAATTGTGCCCCGACCAGGCGCAGATGTCCTGCTCCGCCAGAGCTTTCGCGATGACATGGGTCGAGACATGCACATGCGTGAAGGAAATCGTTGGCACCCGGTGAGCGAGGGAGGCCGCATCGGTGATGCCGCGGACGGTGACATGGGGCAGCCGCAGGAGCCCCCCGATCAGGCGGCGCGACAGCACGTTCTCATAGGCCTCGAAGCTGCGGTAAGCGCCCAAAAGCTTCTCGCGACGCGTTCCGTGGTGGCCGGTGGCCTCACCCAGCCACTCGAGATAGTCGACCGTCGCGGCAAGTCCGGCCAGAAGCTCCGTCTGCGGGGTGCCCGTTTCGAAGCGCTCCGGCAGGGCGTCGCTGGCGCAGCGACACTTGTACGGCTCCAGTTCGGCCAGCAGGCTCTCGCGCCCCCATACCATGCCAAGGTGCGGGCCGAAGAACTTGTAGGACGAGCAGGCCAGGAAATCGCAGCCCAGTGCGTGGACTTCGGGAAGCCGGTGCGGCACCAGTTGAACCGCGTCGACATAGACCAATGCGCCGGCTTGCTTCGCGATGGCCGTGAGTGCGGCGACGTCGTTGATGGAACCCGTCATGTTGCTGGCGTAGTTGAGGGCGAGCAGGCGCGTACGGTCGCTAAGGAGTGGCCTGAGGTCCTCCGGCTCGATGCGCCAGCTGTCACGGTTGAAGGGCAGCCATTTGACCTCCAGCCCCAGGTCCCGCGCCATTAGCAGCCAGGGCGAGACGTTGCCCTCATGTTCCATGCGGGTGAGGATGATCTCGTCGCCCGGCCGGAACCGCCTGCCGATCGAGCGTGAGAGATGCAGCGTCAGCGTGGTCATGTTCTGGCCGATGACGATCTCGCGCTCGGATGCCGCCCCAAGCAGGTCGGCCACGGCCTGGTGCGCCTTGAGCCAGATGGCGTCAGCCCGCCTGGAACCGGCAAAGAACCCACCCAGATTGCTGCTGGCACCGGCCATGGCCGCGCCGACGGCGTCGATCACCTGCTGCGGGACCAGTGTTCCGGCGGGATTGTCGAGATAAATCGGCGGATTGGCGACCCTGGAAAGCGCCGGAAACCGGCTGCGTACACTCTCGACGGGGAACGTCTTGGACGGGGCTTGATCGTTCATTGCATGGCCTCGGATAGGATGTGGAGTGAACCCGCACCGCCTGTCATCGTGTGGATCCCAGCTACCCCATTCGATCTCGTGCGCACCATCATCCCTAAGGGGGAGGTCGCTGAGCCGGCGCCATTTGATCGGCGGGCTGTCTCAGATGATCGCGGGGAGCATCATCTTGCGAACCGGCTCGTCAACGCGGCCGCAGTCGGCTTCACCCTTTTCACTCCCTCAGGAAACGGGTTACCTTGCAAATCGGGAGTTCTCCTCCATAATTGCAAGGATGATACCGCGTCGCATTGCTTCTGAACTAACCCATCTGATCGACAGCTATCCGGCGGTCGCATTGCTGGGGCCACGGCAGGTCGGAAAAACAACCCTGGCCCACGCCATAGGTGAGACGCGCCCCTCGATCTATCTTGACCTGGAATCGGATGCCGATCGCGCCAAGCTGACCGAGCCCGAGCTCTATCTTGCAGGCCACGAAGACAAGCTGGTGATCCTTGACGAGGTGCATCGCCTGCCCGGCCTCTTTCAGAACCTGCGAGGATTGATCGACCGTGGTCGACGTGCCGGCCACCGGACAGGGCGCTTCCTGCTGCTGGGCTCGGCCTCGATCGAGCTTCTGAAGCAATCAGGCGAGAGCCTTGCGGGCCGGATTTCGTATCTTGAACTCGAGCCGATCAACGGTCTTGAGGTCCCTCGGGAGGATCTGAACAGGTTATGGCTGCGAGGTGGCTTTCCAGACAGCTTCCTGGCCGCCAGCGCTCGCGTGAGCCAGCGCTGGAGACAGGATTTCGTTCGTACCTATCTTGAGCGTGACATTCCGCAGTTGGGTCCTCGGATCCCGGCTGAGACTTTGCGGCGTTTCTGGACGATGCTCGCGCATCATCAGTCGGGCCTGCTGAATGGAGCTGAGCTGGCACGGTCCCTTGGCGTCGACGGCAAGACGGTCGCGTCCTATCTCGATCTCCTGGTCGATCTGCTTCTCGTCCGTCGCCTTGAGCCTTGGCACGCCAACGCCGGAAAGCGCTTGGTCAAATCACCCCGTGTATACGTCCGGGACAGTGGGATCACGCATACGCTCCTCGGCCTCGAAACGCTGGAGGACGTCCTCGGACATCCCATCGCCGGCGCCAGCTGGGAAGGTTTTGCGATCGAGACTCTGATCGCCGCCGTGCCACCTGGCACTCAGGCAAACTTCTATCGCACAGCTGCGGGCGCAGAAATCGATCTCGTGCTGACCCTGCCCGGACGGCGGCCCTGGGCGATCGAGATCAAGCGCAGCCTCACGCCGAAGGTGGAGCGAGGATTTCATCACGCTTGCGAGGATATCACTCCCGAGCGACGCATCGTGATCTATCCGGGCGTCGAGCCATACCCATTCCGGGACGGAATCGACGTGATGCCGCTCGACCATGCCGCCCGAGCGTTGAGCGGGGGCTGAGCCGCATATCGATGCCCCGGCGAGGCGAACGCGACATTGAAACTGGCCAGACGAGTCGGGCGCATTGCAGAACCTAAGCTAAAATAATATATGGATGCTTATGAACAGCATGCCTAAAGCCCTGACCAAAGAGCAGCCCTCGCGCACTGTCGGTTTCCTCCTGCACGATGTCGCGCGACTGCTGCGCAAGCGCTTCGAGCAGAATGCCCGCGGGTTCGGGTTGGAGCTGACCCGGTCGCAATGGCAGGTGCTGGCCTATCTCGACAAGAACGAGGGCATCCGGCAGGGCGGCCTCGCCGAGTTGCTCGAGGTCGAGCCGATCACGCTCGGCCGCATCCTCGACAAGCTCGAAAGCTGCGGGCTGATCGAACGCCGGCACGACGCCACGGACCGGCGCGTCTGGCGGCTCTCCCTCACCGAAAAGGCCGGGCCGACCCTCGCGACCATGCGCGAGCTCGGCGAGATCACCCGCGCCGAGGCCTTCGCCGACACCTCCGAAGCCGAGCGCGAGGCGCTCCTCGCCCTGCTCACGACGATGCGTGGGAACCTCTCGGCGGCCTGTGCGATGCCGCCAGCCGTAGGACCGAAGACCGATGGATGACACAGCGAGACAACCCGACCCCGTCCGGAACGACGGCTCGGATCCTTCTGCGGCCAGCAACGTGACCGAAATCCGCCGCCCCGAGCCGAGGCTGCCTTCGGCTCAGCCCGCACCTGCCGCCAAGGCTCCCGAGACCGCAGCGCAGGCTCCGATTGCCCCTGCCGGCGCCGCTCCCGCCGCCAAGCCGCGCAATCTGAAGCGCTCCATCCTCTTCGCGTTGCTGCCCGTCGCGCTTGCCGCGGGCGGCTACTGGTATGTCGTCGGCGGGCAGGTCATGTCGACCGACAACGCCTATGTGCAAGCCGACATCGTCGGCATCTCGACCGACGTCGCCGGCATCGTTGGCGAAATCGACGTGCGCGACAACCAGCAGGTCAAGGCCGGGGACGTTCTGTTCAAGCTCGACGACGCGCAGTTCCGCTTCGCCCTCGACCGGGCGAACGCGCAGATTGGGGTGGTCCGCAACGATCTTGAAGCGCAGAAGGCGAACTACAAGGCGATGCAGAGCCAGATCGCCCAGGCCAGGACCGACATCGATTACTACACCACCGCCTTCAAGCGGCAGCAGGACCTCGCGACCAAGGCGGTCGCCTCGCAGGTGACCTATGATTCAGCCAGGCACGATCTCGATGGCGCCGTGCAGAAGCTAGCGCAGCTCCAGAGCCAGCTCATCGGTATCGCCGCCAGCCTGAACGGCAATCCCGATGCGCCGATCGAGGATCACCCTCGCTACAAGGACAGCGTCGCAGCCCGGGCCGAGGCTGCCCGCCAGCTCGATCACACCGTGGTCAAGGCGCCGATGGACGGCATCGTCACCAATGTGCCCTCGCTGCAGAAGGGGCAGTACCTTGCCGACGCGACAGTCGGCTTCAGCCTAGTCTCGGCCGACCATGTCTGGATCCAGGCGAACCCCAAGGAGACCGAGTTGACCTGGGTCCGCCCGGGACAGAAGGCGCGGGTCTATGTCGACACCTATCCCGGCGCCGAATGGACCGGCACGGTCGACAGCATCAGCCCGGCCTCGGCCGCAAGCTTTTCGCTGCTGCCGGCCCAGAACACCAGCGGCAACTGGGTCAAGGTCGTCCAGCGCATCGCCATGCGCGTCAAAATCGACACGCCCGCCGGCAAGCCGCTGTTGCGGGCCGGCATGAGCGTCGTGCTCGATGTCGATACCGGCCGCGCCCGCGGCCTGCCCAGCTTCGTCTCGGACCTCTTCGGCAAGACCGAGACTCACAATGGCTGAGAGTGTCGCCACGGCGGCGACCCCCGTGGTCGCCAATCGCGGCGCCATCACCGTCTGCGTGATCCTCGCCGTGATCATGCAGGCTCTCGACACGACGATCGCGAATGTCGCGCTGCCCTATATCCAGGGCAGCGTCTCGGCGAGCGCCGATCAGATCAACTGGGTCCTGACCTCCTATATCGTCGCGGCCGCGATCATGACGCCGCCATCGGGCTTCCTTGCCGCCCGCTTCGGCAGGAAGCGCGTGCTCTCGGTCGCGATTATCGGCTTCGTCGTCGCCTCGATGCTCTGCGGCGCCGCGCAGTCGCTGACTCAGATCGTCGGCTTCCGCCTGCTCCAGGGCTTCTTCGGCGCCGCCCTGGTGCCGGTGTCCCAGAGCATCCTGCTCGACATCTACACGCCGGAGGAGCGCGGCTCGGCGATGGCGCTGTTCGGCGTCTCGGTCATGGTCGGCCCGGTGCTCGGCCCGGTCATCGGTGGCTGGCTGACCGAGAACATCTCCTGGCGCTGGGTCTTCTACATCAACCTGCCGCTCGGCGCATTGGCCCTGGCGGGCGTCGGGATCTTCGTCACCGAGACGAAATCGAACGTCTTAGCCAGGCTCGACTGGATCGGCTTCGGCGCGCTCAGCCTCGCCATCGCCTCGCTCCAGCTCTTCCTCGACCGCGGCGCCCAGCTCGACTGGTTCTCGTCGCTCGAGATCATCGTCGAGGCGACGGTCTGCGTCGCGGCGATCTACATCCTCGTGGTCCATACCCTCACGGCAGAGAACTCCTTCATCAAGCCGCGCCTGTTCCTCGATCGCAATTTCAGCGTCGGCATGATCTTCATCTTCATCGTCGGCATCACCTATCTCGCTTCCCTGGCGTTGATGACGCCCTATTTGCAGACGCTGATGGGCTATCCCGTCGTCACCGCCGGCGTCGTCATGGGCCCGCGCGGCATGGGCACGATGCTCTGCATGTTCCTGGTCGGACGGCTGATCGGCAAGGTGGACATCCGCATCCTGCTCGGCGCCGGCCTGGCCGTCAGCGCCTGGGCGATGTACGACATGGCCGGCTGGACCCCGGACGTCTCGCAGCAGACGATCATCGTCACCGGCTTCATCCAGGGTGCGGGCTTGGGCCTGCTCTTCGTGCCGCTGACCACCGTGACCTTCTCCACGCTGCAGCCGCAGGATCGCGGCGACGCCACCGGCCTTTACAACCTGTCGCGCAATATCGGCTCCAGCGTCGGCATCTCCATCGTCAGCTATCTGCTCACCCGCAACGTCCAGGTGAACCACGCCGAGATCGCGACTTACGTCACGCCCTTTAACCGCATCTTCGAGATGCCGGCGATCAAGGATGCCTGGGATCCGCTGACGCTGGCCGGGCGCGCCGCGCTCGACGAGGTCATCACCCGGCAGGCGATGATCATCGCCTATATCGACGATTTCAAGCTGCTGATGATCCTGTGCCTCGCGGCCATGCCGTTCCTCGCCCTGCTGGTCACCTCGAAGCAGAAGAAGGCGCCGTCGGATGATCATCCGATGGTCATGGAGTAGCGCGCCGCTGGCCCAGCCCGAGGGAGTATCGCGCGATCGCCTCCACCAGCGCGTCGGGCAGCTCGATCTCCTGGCGAGCCGGCCTTTGTCCGGGAATATGGACGCCCTTGCCCGCCAGGCGCGTGAGATGCGCAGCCAGCCGGGCTGAAAAATCCGGAGCGAAGAGCTCCGGCTTCAGCGCGACGACCAGGAGCCCGACGCCGGGGGATCGGCTGCCGCCGGCGAAGGACGGCGCATCGAGCGACCAGTTCGCGCCGGTGACGCCGGCTGCCAGGGTTTCCACGATCAGCGCGATATTGGCGCCGCGCTCGCCCCCAAAAGCGAGAAGCGCTCCGGTGAGCGCCGCGCGCGGATCGGTGGTGGGTTGGCCGCTCGCATCCACGGCCCAGCCCGGCGGTATCGCCTCGCCGATCTCGGCGGCCTGCCTGATATTGACGAAGGCCGTCGCGCTCGTGGCCTGGTCGATGACCAAGGGCTGGCCGCCCGCGACGGGCGCGGCGAAGGAGAGCGGGTTGGTGCCGTAGACCGCCTCCTGGCTCTTGCCCGCCGCCACCAGCGCCGGCCCATTGGCAAGGGCAAGCCCGATCAATCCCGCTTCGGCGAGCCGGCGGGTGTAGTAGCCGAGTTCGCCGACCGTGTAGCTGTTCGCCTGGATCAGCAGCGCGAGGCCATAGAGCCCGGCGCGCGCCTGCAATTCAGCAAAGGCGAGATCGAAACCGAGCTGGGCGATGCCTCCCCCGGCTTCGACCCGGATCGAGGCCGGGGTTGGAAAGCTGATCCCCGGGGTGACGGAGCCCGCGATCCGCCCGGCCGCGAGACCATCGAGATAGTCCAGGAGATGCGCGAACCCGACAGAGGAACGACCCGACACTTCCGCAGCGATCGTCGCATCCGCGAGCGCTGCTGCGACAGCATCGTTGCCTCCAGCGGCCAGCACGGCGTGGCGCGCCATCTCGCGCGCGCCGTCTATCGTCATTCGCATCGCTGCCCCCGCCCCCGCAAAAGCTGTGGCCCCATACCGGGGAAGAGCGGGGTTAAATCCAGCCTTGCGTTACGTCAACGACTGGAGCGGACGATCTCCGGACTGAAATGGCTGCCGCAAAATGCGCCGGCGTGACGCACCGAGTTTTCGGACATCCCTTGAAA
>NZ_JBFTZN010000222.1:0-9675 GCF_056406775.1 Allobosea sp. P1_A7 | reverse complement strand
GCCAGCGATAGCGGCAACAGCAGCACCATCATGCGCTTGAAGAGGCGATGGCGGAGTGCGCCGGCGATCGAGTCGAAGGACATCAGTTTGGCTCGCGTATTCTTGGTCTTGCGGGACTAGCAACGGACGAGCGATCGCGCAGTTCCACGGTGTTCCACGTCTTCGCCCAATGGGGTTCAAGGCGGATGGCGTGGCCGTGGGGTGAACACAGTGCGGCGAAATTGTGTCTTCAGCTGGCTGTGCTGAATCCGCAACAGCTCGAAAACACCGGAAAATCGGCCGTGTTATCGGGCGATCAGGCGGATGCTTGGCAAAAACAGCGCCGAATCGCGCAAACCCCTGAAAACTGGGGACATCGCTGGCGGCTTGCTGTGTCCGCCCTGCAATGCCGGTGCAACCTAGCTTGGCGTCGACGCGGGCGCGACCAGGCCGAGCCTTTCGCGCTGCGACCAGCGCCACAGCATCAGCACCGCCACCACGGCAAGGCCGGTCGCCAGCCCGATCCAGATTCCGCTGCCGGCAAGTGGTGTCCAGAAGCCGAGAGCCGCCGAAAGCGGCAGCCCGATGCCCCAATAGCCCAGGCCAGCCAGGATCATCGGCACGCGCGTGTCGCGCAGGCCCCTGAGGATGCAGGAACCGACCACCTGTGCCCCATCGGCAATCTGGAAGATCGCTGCGAACAGGAGGAAGCGCATCGCGAGTTCGGCAACTGCCTGCGAACCCGGTTTGCTGGCATCAAGAAAGGGCGCGACCAGCAGGTGCGGAGCCAGCAGCATCACGAGCGCGGTCAGCGCCATGAAGGAGATCGCGAGCACGATCGCGGTGGTGCCGGCACGCGTGATGCCGTMGCGATCGCCGGCACCATAGGCGCGGCCGACACGCACGGTGCCGGCCTGGCCGATGCCCATCGGCACCATGAAGGTCAGGGACGCGATCTGAATGGCGATCGCATGCGCGGCCAGCGAGGTCGAGCCGATCAGCCCCATCAGGAAGGCGGCGCCGTTGAAGATCACGACCTCGAAGGCGAGCGTCAGGCCGATCGGGAAGCCGAGCCGCCAGAAGGCGCGATATCGCGGCCAGTCCGGTACCCAGAAGCGCCCGAAAAGATGAAATCGCCGGAAACGCCTGTCGACCGAAACGACAATGGCAAGTCCAAGGAACATCAGGGTCGAGGAGAGTGCGGTGGCGATCCCCGAACCCGGCAGACCGAGGGCCGGGAAGCCGAGCCGCCCGAACATCAGGCACCAGTTGGCAAAGACATTGAATGCGACGGCGAACAGCACGACCACGAAGGCCCAGAATGGCCGCTGCAAGGCCGCGACGAAGCCGCGCAGGACCAGATAGAAGAAGAACGGCAGCAGGCTCCATTGCAGGGTGTGGACATAGCTCGCGGCCGCCGCGGAAAGCGCTGGATCCTGCCCCATGGCGCGCAGGATCGCTTCGCCCTGCCACAGGAACAGCCACATCGGTCCAACCAGTGTCGCTGCCACCCAGAGACCCTGGCGCACGGTGCGGCGCACGTCGCGCACTGCATGGCGGTTGCGCCCGAGCTCGATCGAGATCATCGGCGCGACCGCTGCCATGACCCCGATGCCGAAAATCAGGACGGCCGTGTAGAGATTGGCTCCGAGCGCTCCGGCCGCGAGCGAGTCGGGGCCGAGATGTCCCATCATCACCACATCGGTTGCCGTCATCGCCGTTTGCGCCACATTGGTGAGCACCATGGGCCAGCTCAGGGCGAGCATGGCCCTGACTTCTGTGAGCCAGGGATGAGCGCGCGCAGTGGGGAGGGCCAGATCGGTCATGGGCCGTCGCTTCTAGCGCCCATTTTCTGTGCAGGACAGGGTCAGCCACGCTGGGCTTGCCCGCGCTCGGCGCGTGAGCGTGTGGGAGCGGCCCGCTGCGCGTTTTCGCGATCCGGCCCCTGCGCAAACGTCGCTACCGGCATTCGGCCATGGCGGCCATCATCACCGGCAAGAAGAAGACAGAGGAACCGTCAAGGATGTCAGATTTGAGAAACGCCGCCATGGCCGGCGACATCGTCGGCCTGGACGCTGTTGCGCTGTCGCACGCGATCCACGCGCGCAAGTTGTCCTGTGTCGAGGTGATGGGCGCCTATCTCGATCAGATCGAGCGGCATAACCCGACGGTCAATGCCCTGGTGGCACTGCGCGACCGCTCCGATCTGTTGGGGGAAGCCGAGGCGTTGGATGGCGAATTGGCAGCAGGCCGGTCGCGTGGCTGGATGCACGGCTTCCCGCAGGCCATCAAGGACCTTGCCGCGGCCAAGGGGTTCGCGACGACGCAAGGCTCGCCGCTCTTCAAGGACGAGATCGCGCAAAGCGACGCCATTTTCGTCGAGCGCACGAAGGCGGCTGGCGCCATCATCATCGGCAAGAGCAATACGCCGGAATTCGGCCTGGGCTCGCAGACCTTCAATCCGGTCTTCGGGGCAACGCGCAACGCCTATGACCAGTCGAAGACCTCGGGGGGCTCGAGCGGTGGCGCTGCCGTTGCGCTGGCGATGCGCATGCTGCCGGTGGCCGATGGCAGCGACCATGCCGGCTCGCTGCGCAATCCGGCTGCCTTCAACAACGTGCTCGGCATGCGGCCGGGCTATGGCCGCGTGCCCTCGAGTGGCGACGAGGTCTTCATTCCGCAGATGGGCGTAGCTGGTCCCATGGCGCGCACGACCCGCGATCTTGCCGCGCTGCTCGCCGTGCAGTCGGGCTACGATTCGCGCGTTCCGCTCTCGATCCGCGAGGAGCCGGCCGCCTTCCTGGGCAATCTCAAGCGCGACATCGCCGGGCTCCGCATCGGCTGGCTTGGCGATCTCGGTGGGCACCTGCCGATGGAGGATGGCGTCTTGTCGCTTTGCCGCGAAGCCTTGAAGGCCTTCGAGGACATGGGGGCGCGGGTCGAGGAGGCGAGCCTCGGTTTCGACCCCGAAGCCGTCTGGCAGGCGTGGACGAGACTCAGGGCCTGGCAGGTCGGTGCGAGCCTGGCCCCCATCCATGCGGATCCGGCACGGCGCGACTTTCTCAAGCCCGAAGCGCGCCACGAGGTCGAGCAGGGCCTCAAGCTCTCGGCCTTCGACGTGATGAAGGCCTCCAATCTGCGCTCGTCCTGGTATCAGCATGTGCGCGGCCTGTTCGGACGCTACGACCTGCTTGTCCTGCCCAGTGCCCAGGTCTTTCCCTTTGCCGTCGAAACGCATTGGCCGCGCGAGATCGCCGGCCGCGCGATGGACACCTATCATCGCTGGATGGAGGTGGTGATCCCGGTGACGATGTCGGGCTGTCCGGCGATCAGTGTCCCGGTCGGCTTCAACGCTGCGGGCTTGCCCATGGGCATGCAACTCTGGGGGCCCAACCACGCGGAGCGTCTGCTGCTCGAGGCCGCGCAGGCCTATGAGGACGCAACCGGTTGGGTCGAGAAGCGCAAGCCGGCCTTGCTCGCCGGCTGAGCGGCCGGCATCGTTCATGCTTTATGCGTTAGCGGCCTGTGGCCGGCCTTTTGGGAGAGTTGGCGAATGAGCTCGAACCTGCGGATCGACGGGCCACGATTGGTCTCGAGGCTCGAAGCCTTGTCGAGGATCGGCGCGACGCCGGAAGGCGGTTGCCGGCGGCTCGCTCTCTCCGACGAGGACAAGCAGGGGCGTGACTGGCTCGTGGAGCAGATGCAGGCGCTCGGGCTCGACGTGAAGGTCGACGCGATCGGCAACGTCGTCGGAATCCTGAAGGGGCGAGAGGAGGGACCTGCCGTCATCCTCGGCTCCCATATCGACACGGTCGGCACCGGCGGGCGCTTCGATGGTGCGCTCGGCGTCATTGCCGGCCTCGAGGTGCTGGCGGCGTTGCGCGATGCAGGATTGCAGCCGAAGCGTGACATGGCGGTGATCGCCTTCACCAATGAAGAGGGCGCCCGATTTCATCCCGATATGCTCGGCTCCTATGTCTGGGCCGGCGGCATGAGCGTGGAAGCGGCCCATGCCGAGAAGGATGCCGATGGGGCGGTGCTCGGCACCGAATTGAAGCGGATCGGCTATCACGGCCCGGAACGGCCCGGCTTCCTCAAGGCGCATTCCTATCTCGAACTCCATATCGAGCAGGGGCCGGTCCTCGAAGGCGAGGGCGGTGGGCTCGGCGCTGTCACCGGCATCCAGGCCATCAACTGGCTTGAGCTGACGCTGAAGGGCCGCCCGAGCCATGCCGGTACGACGCCGATGGCCTATCGCAGGGATCCCGGGCTGGCGGCTGCGCGCATCAACCTCTTCGCCAATGAGCTGACGGGCAAGATTCCGGGCCAGCTTGCCAATTCCGGCGTCATCCGCGTCGAGCCCGGCAACGTCAACGTGGTGCCGGAAAGCGTGGTCATGTCGCTCGACCTGCGCAATCCCAAGGACGCGCTCCTGACTGAGGCGGAGGCCGCCGTCCGGGCGTTCTGCGCGGAGCTTTCCGAGCGGGACGGCATCCAGATCGGCTTCCGCGATCTTGCCCGCTTTCCGGCGGTCGAATTCGCATCGGAGCTGATCTACGGCGTGGAGATGAGCGCAGCTGAACTCGGCCTGCCGATCCGCCGGATGATCTCGGGCGCGGGACACGACGCCCAGATGATGTCGCGCATCTGCCCGACGGCGATGATCTTCATCCCCTCGATCGGCGGCCTCTCGCATAACCCGGCGGAGCTCAGCACTGACGAGGACATGGTCGCCGGCGCCAATGTCCTGCTCAGTGCCGCCTGGCGCGTGGCGAATAACTGATCAAGCGCGGGCGCCGCGAAAGACATCTGCTCCCAGCCTTGGTCCTTCCTCCTCACGAGAGATGCCGATGACCGCAATCGCTTCCCTGTCTGCTGTCGCGCTGAACAAGCTCTACGCTGGGCGCAGCCTCTCGCCGGTCGAGGTCGCCAAGGACGCGCTCGACCGCATCGAGCGTTTCGAGCCCGACATCAACGCCTTCGTCGTGCGCGATGCCGAGGTCACGCTCGCCATGGCCGAGGCCTCGCAGGCACGCTGGCTCAAGGGCGCTCCGCTCKGTCCGCTCGACGGCGTGCCGGTCACGATCAAGGACAATATCGGCGTGAGGGGCTGGCCGATGCGCCGCGGCTCCGCGCTGGCCTCCGGCGCGCCCTGGCCGGAAGACGCTCCGGCTGCGGCGCGGTTGCGTGAGGCCGGGACCGTCTTCCTCGGCAAGACGACGATGCCGGAATATGGCTGGAAGGGTGTTGGCGACTCACCGTTCTCGGGCATCACGCGCAATCCCTGGGATATCCGAACCGGGCCGGGCGGCTCCTCCTCCGGCGCGGCCTCATGCGCAGCGCTCAATCTCGGCTGCATCCATATCGGAACCGACGGTGCCGGATCAGTCCGAATCCCGGCGGCCTTCACCGGTGTCGTCGGCTTGAAGCCGACCTATGGCCGCGTGCCGGCCTATCCCGTTTCGACCATGGGTTTCCTCGCCCATCTCGGCCCGCTGACCCGCACCGTCGCAGACACGGCGCTCGCCATGAACGCGATCGGTCGGCCTGATGGCCGGGACATGACCGCGATGATCGAGCCCCCGCCGGACTACGTTGCGGGCCTTGCCGGTGGCGTGAAGGGCCTGCGCATCGCCTGGTCGCCGCGCCTTGGCGGCAACCATCTCGTCGACCCCGAGATCGCAGCGCTCGCCGCGGCGGCGGCGCTTGCGTTCCGTGAGCTGGGTGCGAGCGTCGAGGAGGTCGATCCCGGTTTCGACGATCCGCTTGAGACGTTGATGACATTGTGGTCGGCGGGGGCTGCCCTGGCCCTGCGCGGAGCGGGGCCGGAGAAGCGCGCGCAGATGGACCCGGGTCTCGTGGCCGTGGCGGAGGCTGGCGAGCAGATTCCCGGCTCGGCCTATGTCGACGCCCTGCTCAACCAGCGCAATGCGCTTGCGTATCATATGACGCAGTTCCACGAGCGCTTCGATCTGCTGCTCACGCCGACTTTGCCCCTGCCGGCCTTCGAGGTCGGACGGAATGCCCCCGGCCACGGCGGATATGGCGATGACTGGACGCGCTGGACGCCATTCACCTACCCCTTCAACATCACCCAGGCACCGGCCATCTCCGTGCCCTGCGGCCTGACATCGGCCGGGTTGCCGGCGGGACTGCAGATCGTCGGGCCGTTCGGCCGGGATGCGCTGGTTCTGCGTGCGGCGGCGGCATTTGAGGCATTGCAGCCTTTCGCGCGTGTCGACGCGCCCGTCAGAGTGGCCTGAAGAGCGAAGCCGGGCCGGTCAGGGCCTGGGTTCGGACAGCCCCAGCAGATTGGCTTGTGCCACCCGTTCCCGTGTTGCCGGGCTGAGCTGGCGCAGGAAAGACTGCACGCTCTCGAATTTCATCCGCTCGCTCCCCAGCGAGCGATGGCTTGCGTCGGTTCCGATGATGAAGCGGCCGGGCATCGTCTCGATGAGCTCAAGCCATTCCGGCCAGACACTCCTGCCGTCCTGCAGGATCGTGTAGTCGGGGGAACGCGGGTGCCTTGGCCAGGTTCGCGCGCTCAGCTCGTAGTAGAGGTTGGGGTGCCGTTCGAGCATCCTGCGGGCCAGGAACAGCGGCGTGTAACCGCCATGGGCCCAGATCAGGTTCACATCGGGAAAGGCCTCGAGCAGCGATGTCAGTTCGCGCATCCGTGTCGATTCGACATGGACCAGGACAGGCACGCGGTATTTGCGCGCCAGGGCCATGATCCCGCTCATCATCGGGCCCGCCGGATCGTAGTTCGCCTCGGGAAACCCGGGCGACGGAAAATGCACTGCCGATATCTCGCCGATACCCTTGAACTGGCCGGTGGCCAGGAGACCGTCGAGCTCCTCGAGCAGCGCCAGGTCCTGATCCTCCCAGGCCTTTCGATGAGCCCTGCGCTCCGGAGAAATCGAGGCAAAGCCGATGAACAGGTCGGGACGGCGCTTGACGGCATCGGCAATCGACCCGTTGTCGCCGTTGCGCCCCCAGAACACGACGGCACGCTTCGCCCCGTAATGCCGCATCAGTTCGATCTGCATGGCCTCGTCATTGAGATGGACATGCGCATCGACGAACGGCACCGTTTCGAGACTTGGTGCGGTGCTTTCCGGAGCGGCCGAGCTCTTCACCCGCTTCAGAACACGGGGCTGATCCTGACCCGATACGGTGGCGCCGAACGATAGCGCCAATGCGCAGCCCAGAACCAATATCCCCACTGCCAAGCGCATGGACCTGCCCAAAAAACCCGCGTCAACGCCCGAATGCCTAGCAGAACTCTGCGGGGCGACAGAAGGGGCGCGCGTCTGGCGCGTGGCGCGTGACGAGGCCTGAGCGGGCGCTTCGTCTTCGCCGGTCGGCGAGGACCCTTCGCCTGCTGGGAAATCGATGTGATGAGGCCAGCTGCGCGCCGATCAAATCGATTTAGCCGACGTTGCGCAATTTTCTGCGGAATTATGTTCGATTGGCGCGGGCGCATGGCGTTGGGGGCCAACCGGTACCGTTTGGCACGGACTCTGCAAGCCTCCCAGCCGCGGATTTCGACCGGCGCGGCGTGTTGTCAGGGTGATCTTTCTCGCCCACACTCGCCTCAAGGTCGCCCGTCAGAGGTAGCCGTTTCAGGGGAGAGAGTAATGGATCGCAGGACATTCTTGAAATCTGCCACTGGTGCCGGCGCTCTGGCCGCCACCGGAGGGCTGTCCATGCCGGCCTTGTCGCAAGGAGCAGCGGCGAAGACCCTGCGCTTCGTGCCGCAGGCCAATCTCGCGAATTTCGACCCCATCTGGGGCACGCAATATGTCGTCCGCAACGCCGCTGCGCTGGTCTGGGATACGCTCTACGGCATCGACGACAAGTTCCAGCCGCAGCGCCAGATGGTCGAAAGCGAGGAGGTCTCCTCCGACGGCCTGACCTGGACCTTCAAGCTCCGCCCCGGCCTCAAATTCCATGACGGCGAGCCGGTGCTCGCCAAGGACGTGGTGCAGAGCCTCGTGCGCTGGTCGGCGCGCGACCCGATGGGCCTGATGCTCCGCGCCATCCAGAACGAACTGGTTGCGGTCGACGACCGGAGCTGGAAATGGTCGCTGAAGCAGCCCTTCCCGAAGATGCTGCTGGCGCTGGCGAAGAACAACGCTCCCTGTTCCTTCATCATGCCCGAGCGCATCGCCAAGACCGATCCGTTCCAGCAGATCACCGAATATGTCGGCTCCGGACCGATGAAGTTCCTGCGCAATGAGTGGGTGCCGGGAGCCAAGGCGGTCTTCGAGAAATTCGCCGATTACGTGCCGCGCTCCGAGCAGGCGAACTGGCTCGCCGGCGGCAAGAAGATGCTGGTCGATCGGATCGAGTGGGTGATCATGCCCGACCCGGCGACGGCTGCCGCGGCGCTGCAAAATGGCGAGATCGACTGGTGGGAGACGCCGCTCGCCGATCTCGTGCCGGTGCTCAAGGCCAACAAGAATATCAATGTCGATATCGGCGATCCGCTCGGCAATATCGGCGCTTTCCGCATGAACCACCTGCACCCGCCCTTCAACAATCTGAAGGTGCGCCAGGCGGTGCTGACTGCGATGAACCAGGAAGACTACATGCGTGCGCTTGTCGGCGAGGACGACAAGCTCTGGAAGCCGCTTCCCGGGTTCTTCACGCCGGGAACCCCGCTCTACACGGAGCAGGGCGGCGACATGCTCAAGATGCGCAATATCGAGGCCGCCAAGAAGCTGCTGGCCGAGTCCGGCTACAAGGGCGAGCCGGTGGTCTGTGTCGTGGCGCAGGACATGTCCGCCACCAAGGCGATGGGCGACGTCACGGCCGATCTGCTCAAGCGCATCGGCATGAATGTCGACTTCGTCGCGACAGACTGGGGCACGGTCGGTTCCCGCCGCGCCCAGAAGACCGGACCGGGCCAGGGCGGCTGGAGCATGTTCCACACCTGGCATGCCGGCGCCGACTGCATCAATCCGGCCTCGTATACGGCTATCCGCGCGAATGCCGACAAGGCCTGGTTCGGCTGGCCGGACGTGCCTGCCGTCGAGACCGAGGTGACGAACTGGTTCAACGCCAAGGATCTCGCCGAGGAGAAGGCGGCCATGGGCCGGCTCAACCAGGCGGCGGTTCAGAATGTCGTCTACGCGCCGACCGGCTTCTATCTCGGCTACCAAGCCTGGCGGAAGAACGTCTCGGGCGTCGTCAGCGGGCCGTTGCCGTTCTTCTGGGGCGTCTCCAAGGCCTGATTTGCAACGATAGGGATACAGCGCCGCGATGTTGGCTTTCATCGTCAGACGCATCATCACGACCATCCCGGTGATGGCTTTCGTGGCGCTGTTCGTCTTTTCTCTCCTCTACATAGCGCCGGGAGATCCGGCGGCAGTCATCGCGGGTGATCAGGCGACGCCCGCGGATGTCGAGAAGATCAGGCTGAGCCTCGGGCTCGACCGCCCCTACCTGATACGGTTCGGCGAGTGGCTGTTCAGGGTGCTGCAGGGTGATCTCGGCACATCGATCTTCACCTCGCTGCCGGTGACGCAGCTCATCTCCCAGCGCATCGAGCCGACCGTCTCGCTGATGGTGCTGACGCTGATCTTTGCGGTCGTCATCGCGGTGCCGATGGGGGTGATCGCGGCCTGGAAGGCAGGCACCTGGGTCGACAAGTTCGCGATGGCCTTTGCCGTTCTCGGCTTTTCCATCCCG
>NZ_JBFTZN010000221.1:0-9724 GCF_056406775.1 Allobosea sp. P1_A7 | reverse complement strand
GCTCTCATAGGCCGGCAGCGGCAGGTCGGCGCCATGGGGCAGGCGCTTGATGGGAAGCGTGACCATGGCGCTCAGCGGTCCGTCTTGCTGGCCTGCGGCATGCGCGCCAGATGCGCAATCAACCGGCTCGCGACCTCGCCCTTGGGCAGGGTCGGCCAGGTTTCGACATTGTCGGAGGTGACGAGATGCACGGTGTTGGCGTCGCCGCCCATCACTCCGGTGCCGCCGACATCGTTTGCGACGATCAGGTCGCAGCCCTTCTTTGCCAGCTTGGCGCGGGCATAGTCGATCACGTGGTCGGTCTCGGCGGCGAAGCCGACGACGAGGGCGGGGCGATCGATCTCGCGTGCGGCGATCGTCGCCAGGATGTCCGGGTTCTCGACGAGGGCGAGGGCAGGCGCGCTCGCGCCGGCCTGCTTCTTGAGCTTGCCGGGCGCCTCTTCCGCAACGCGCCAGTCGGCGACCGCGGCGGCGAAGATCGCGATATCCGCCGGCAGCGCGCCTTCGACTGCGGCCAACATATCGCGGGCGGATTCGACATGGATCGTGGTCACCCCCTCCGGATCGGCGATCGCGACCGGGCCGGACACCAATGTCACGCTGGCGCCCGCGGCCGCGGCGGCGGCTGCGATCGCGTGACCCTGCTTTCCGGAGGAGCGGTTGGCGATGTAGCGCACGGGGTCGATCGGTTCATGCGTCGGCCCGGAGGTGATGAGCACGCGCTTGCCGGCGAGCAGCTTGGGGGCACCGGACGCGCCGCCCGGACTGCGACCGAGGAAGCCGATCGTTCCACCCGGGGAGAGCCGGGTTTCGCCGGCCAGCGCCTGTTCGATCGCCGCCAGCAGCTCATGAGGCTCGGCCATGCGGCCGGGTCCGTTCTCGCCTCGCTCGGCCATGGCACCGGAGTTCGGCCCGACGACGAGCACCCCGTCCTTCTCGAGCTGCGCCATGTTGCGCCGTGTCGCCGGATGCTCCCACATGCGCGGGTTCATCGCGGGCGCGATCAGGATGCGCTTGTCGGTGGCGAGCAGGGCAGTCGAGGCAAGGTCATTGGCAAGGCCCGTCGCCATCTTGGCGATCAGGTCGGCGGTCGCGGGAGCGACGACGACCAGATCGGTCGAGCGCGACAGCGCGATATGGCCGATATCGGCTTCGTCGGTCAGCGAGAACAAATCGGTGAAGCAGCGTTCGCCCGCCAGCGACGATACGGCGAGCGGCGTCACGAACTCTTCGCCGGCTTTGGTCAGGATGCAGCGCGAGGTGATGCCGTGGTCCTTCAGGCGCCGGATCAGCTCCAGCACCTTGTAGGCGGCGATACCCCCGCCGATGATCAGCAGGACGGAGCGAGATGCGGACAAGGGCGGGCTCCCGAGGCAAGAAGCCCTTCACCTAGCATCGCGGAGGCGCGGCTGTCATGGGGCGGACGTGCAGGGGCCTCTAGCGGAAGGGCGGCTCGTCGAAGGAACGCAGCTTGCGTGAATGGATCGTGCTGCCGGCTTCCTTGAGCTTCTCCAGCGCTGCAAGTCCAATTTTCAGGTGCTCGCCGACAGCGCGCTCATAGAAGGCGTTGGCGGCGCCCGGCAGCTTGATCTCACCATGCAGCGGCTTGTCGGAGACGCAGAGCAAGGTGCCGTAGGGCACGCGTAGCCGGTAGCCCTGTGCTGCGATGGTCCCGGATTCCATGTCGACCGCGATGGCGCGCGACAGGTTGATACGGCGGCGCTCCTTGGTCCAGCGCAGCTCCCAGTTGCGATCGTCCTGCGTCACGACGGTGCCGGTGCGCAGCCTCTGCTTCAGCCGGTCGCCCTTCTCGCCAGTGACCTCGGCTGCAGCCTGCTGCAAGGCGACCTGGACCTCGGCGAGCGCCGGAATCGGAATGTCCGGCGGCACATGGTCATCCAGGATGCCGTCCTGGCGGAGATAGGCGTGGGCCAGCACGTAGTCGCCGATGATCTGCGTCTGCCGGAGGCCACCGCAATGGCCGACCATCAACCAGCAATTCGGCCTGAGCACCGCGAGATGGTCGGTGATGTTCTTCGCATTGGACGGGCCGACGCCGATATTGACCAGCGTGACGCCTTCGCCTCCAGCGCGGATGAGGTGATAAGCCGGCATCTGGAAGCGATGCCAGGGCGCGGACATCACGCGCTCGGCGGCGCTGACATCGATGCCTTCGCGGTCGATCCGGATCCCGCCCGGCGCGACGAGCGCCTCGGCGGTGCCGGCCTCGATCTCGGCCAATGCCAGCCGCACGAACTGGTCGACATAGCGATGGTAGTTGGTCAGCAGCACCCAGGGCTGCACCATCCGCCAGTCGGTGCCGGTATAGTGGACCAGCCGCCGCAGCGAATAATCGACGCGCACCGCATCGAAGAGCGAGAGCGGGCGTGGCTCGCCCTCGATGATCTCGAAGGTGCCGTCGGCGATCTCGTCGCCGACCAGCGAGAGCAGCGGCGTCGGGAAATGCCGCGCAAGCTCCGCGGGCGAGATCCGGCCGCCGCCCAGTTCGTCGCCGCCCTCGATTGCATAGGGGTAGGGAATTTCCTGGGTGCTGATGCCCGTCTCGATGGTGGCGCCGTATTCCGTCACCAGGGGGTCGAGCTGGTCGAGCAGATAGGTCCGGAACTCGGCCGGCTGGGTCACCGTGGTCGAGTAGATGCCGGGCGCCGCAAATTTGGCGAAGCCGCGGCGTGTCGCTGCGGGCAGCTTCGACGGCTCATAGGTGACGCGCAGCATCGGGTAGCGATAGCGGGCGCGCTCCTCCGGCGTCGGCGGCTGTCTCGTATCGAAGAAGCGTTGGAGATCGGCGCGGAGCGCGTCCTTCGCTTCGGCATAAAGCGCCTCCAACCGGTTGATGGCGTCATGCGGCGTGGCGGCGATCTCGAAGCTCATGGCTGACTCTAGCCGGCTGCGGGCGCTCCTGACAACAACCGGCATCGCACCGGCCGATGGTCGGCAGGCCGGGCGTTCAGCGGTCTCGCAACGGGCGCTTGACGTTACGGCTTTGGTGCATTAGTAAGCCGGTCAGTTAATTAACCGATCGGTTTAGTTGATGTCGCCGGACCACCTCAGCGCCACGCTCTCTGCCCTCGCCGATCCCACCCGGCGGGCCATCCTGGCGCGCCTCGCGCTGGGGGAAACCTCGGTCAAGGAGTTGGCGGAACCTTTCGCGATGAGCCTCCCGGCCGTCTCGAAACATCTGAAGGTGCTCGAGAAGGCCGGCCTGATCTCCCGTGGCCGCGAGGCGCAGTGGCGGCCCTGCCGGCTCGATCCCGGCCCGCTGCGCGATGTGGCTGCCTGGCTCGAGCACTACCGGGTCTTCTGGGACCAGAGCCTGGACAGGCTGGAGAGCATGATTCTGGAGCTGAGGACTGAGGACCAGAATGCGGCGCTGTCGTTGAGCCCGCCTTCGAAGGGGACGGACGGACAATGATCGCGGCCCGTCATCGCCCCGGAATCCAGGCGGTTTTGCCTGCTCGCCAGGCGGTCTTGTCTGCTCGCCAGGCGGTCTTGTCTGCTCGCAATGAGATCTTAGATCCCAATCAAACAACTTTGGAGAGCATCATGTCTCTATCGATTACCGAGCCCGCCTTCGCAGAGCCAAGAGCCAAGCTCTGGACGGGACGGGTGCTGAGCGGTGTCGTCGTCGCGTTCCTGCTGTTCGACGGCGGTATCAAGCTGGCGCCCCTGCAGGTGGTCAACGATACCCTGCAGCAGCTGGGATATTCGGGAAGCAATGAGCTGGCCCGGGGGTTCGGCGCCATGACGCTGATCATTGCGCTGCTCTATGCCTATCCCCGCACCTCCATTCTTGGCGCCGTGCTGCTTACGGGGCTGCTTGGCGGCGCCATGGCGACGCATCTGCGCGTCGGCAGCCCGCTCTTCAGCCACCTCTTCTTTGGGCTCTATCTCGGCCTCATGGCCTGGGGCGGACTCTACCTGCGCGATCCGAGGCTGCGCGCACTCATCCCGCTGCGAAGCGCCTAGCAGCTTTCGCCACTCCCTCTCGATCCGTCACAGGAGCGTTCCGTGCTCAGCACCCTTCTTTGGGCCATTGTCGCCATTCTCGCCCTCGCCATCGTCGTCGTGCTCGTCCTGGCCGCGATGAAGCCCGACAGCTTTCGCGTCCAGCGTTCGCTCGCCATCAACGCACCGCCGGAGCACGTCTTTCCGCTGATCAACGGGTTCCGGAGCTGGGGTGACTGGTCGCCCTGGGAGAAGAAGGACCCGGCGATGAAGCGCAGCTTCAGCGGCGCGGAAAGCGGCCTCGGTGCGGTCTATGCCTGGGACGGCGACAAGAATGTCGGGCAGGGCCGCATGGAGATCGTCGAGGCCTCGGCTCCCCGCAAGGTTGGATTGAGGCTCGATTTCATCAAGCCCTTCGAGGCTCATAACGACGTCACATTCGCGCTCGAGCCTCGCGGCGGCGCCACCGAGGTGATCTGGACCATGACCGGCCCAGCGCCGTTCCTCACCCGGATCATGCATGTCTTCTTCAACGTCGATCGCATGGTGGGGCGCGATTTCGAGACCGGACTCGCCAATCTGAAAGTGGCGGCCGAGCGCTAGACCCATCTCAGTTCCCGAAGAACCAGCAAGGAGGAGGCTATACCCATGCAGACTGTCGAACCGCAGGACGAACATCGCTGGCTTCAGCAGCTCGTCGGCAACTGGGCTTATGAATCGAACTGCTCGCCCGACAAGCCGGAGGAGATCTTCAAGGGCTCGGAGACCGTTCGCTCCATCGGCGATCTCTGGATCGTCGGGGAGAGCAAGAGCGAGCTGCCCGACGGAAATCCCGCGACCATGCAGATCACGCTCGGCTTTGACCCCCAAAAGGGCCGTTTCGTCGGAACCTGGCTGGGCTCGATGATGGCGATGATCTGGACCTATGAAGGTTCTCTCGACGACAGCGGCAAGATCCTGACGCTCGAATCCGAAGGGCCCAGCTTCTCCGGCGATGGCACGACGTCGAAATATCGGGACATCATCGAGATCGGCAGCCCGACCGAGCGGTTGTTCTATTCGAAGGTTCTCGGTGCCGATGGCAACTGGAGCGAGTTCATGAGAGCTCGCTACCAGAGAATCTGATCCACCAAGCCATCCAAGGCCGGCGCGACCGGCCATTTCTCAAGGGAACAGCCCAATGAAGCTCTCGACTTATCTGATGTTCAACGGCAATTGCGAAGAAGCGTTCACGACCTACCAGAAGGTGCTTGGCGGCAAGATCACCGCGATGATGAGCCATGAAGGCACGCCGGCGGAGAACGACGTCTCGCCGGAATGGCGCAAGAAGATCATCCATGCCTGCCTGGAGCTCGACGGCCAGATGCTGATGGCGTCCGATGCGCCGCCGGACCGCAGCAGCGGCCCGATGCGCAGCGTCTATGTCAACGTCATGGTTAAGGAGGTCGCCGAGGCCGAGCGCATCTTCAAGGGGCTCTCGGAGGGCGGCCAGATCCAGATGCCGATCGGGGAGACCTTCTGGTCCAAGAGCTTCGGCATGCTGACCGACCGCTTCGGCACGCATTGGATGGTCAATGCCGAGTTCAAGAACGGATGAGCGCTGGCTTCTCCGAAAAGGCCCTCGCCGACACGGCCGCCGCGATGCGCGGCCATGTCACGCGCGGTGCCGTCGCCGGGATCGTCACGCTGATCGCCCGGGCGGATGACGTGCATGTCGAGACCTTCGGCCTGGCCGATTTCGACAGTGCTGCGCCGATGCGTCGCGATGCGATCGTCCGCATCGCCTCGATGACCAAGCCGATGCTGGCGGTGGTGGCTCTGTCGCTCGTCGAGGATGGAGCGATCGGGCTCGATGACGCCGTCGAGCCTTGGTTGCCGGAGCTGGCGGACCGCCGGGTCCTGCGCAGCATCGCTGGCCCGCTCGACGACACCGTGCCGGCCCGCCGATCAATCACGTTGCGCGATCTGCTGACGCTCAGGCTCGGCATCGGCGCGATCATGGCGCCGCCGGGCCGTTACCCGATCCAGCAGGCAATGGCCGATGCCGGCGTCGCGCCCGGTCCAATGAGCCCCGAGATGTCGCCCGACGCCTGGATGAAACGGCTCGGCTCCCTGCCGTTGATCCACCAACCCGGGGACGTCTGGATGTATCATACCGGCTTCGACGTGCTCTCGGTGCTCTTGGCCAGGGTTTCCGGCAAGCCGCTTGATGATCTCATGCAGGAACGTCTGTTTCGACCGCTGGGCATGGTCGATACCGGCTTCAGCGTGCCGGCGGGCCAGGCCGGACGACTGGCCAGCGCCTATCGTCTCGATTCGGACGCGGGCCGGCTCGTCCTGTTCGATCGCGGCGCCGGAGGCGCGTTTGCCCGCGCGCCCGCCTTTCCCTGCGAGCTTGTCTCGACGGCCGACGATGTCCTGAGATTTGCGCGCGTGCTCCTGGCGCGCGGGCAATACGGCGGGCAGGGCATCCTCTCGCCAGGGATGGTCGAGCAGATGACGCGGGATCAGATCACGCCGGAGCAGAAGGCGGTTTCACCGTTCTTCCCGGGCTTCTGGGAGAGCACGGGCTGGGGCTTCGGTCTTGGGATCGCGACGCAGCCCGATCCGATCTCGGCGGTTCCCGGGCGCTATGGCTGGGAAGGCGGGTTCGGCACCAGTCTCAATATCGACCCGCATCGGAACCTCGTCACGGTCTTCCTGAGCCAGAGACTGATGCAGGGTCCGGAAGACGCCGCCCTCGGCCAGGAATTCCAGGTCCTGGCCTATCGGGCGGTCGCCGGCTGAGGGGCGTCAGCTGAAGATGCTGTAGGCCAGCAGGCCCGCGATCAGCCACAATGCCCAGTTGCCCCAGCGGTTGCGCCGGGCTTCGGCCCGGCCAATCTCCTGGATGCTGCGTTCGTCCAGGACAAAGCCCTGGCGCGAGGCGTCCTCGAGTTGGCCCAGCACACGCTCGGCCCGAGCGGCCGTTTCAGGAAGGCTGGCGAGCGTCGAGAGCATGGACTGGGCGCCTCGGCTGACTTCCTCGATCTTGCCGAGAGGGCCGAGATTGCGGGTGATCCACTCGCGCACCACCGGCTCGGCCGTCTTCCACATATCGAGCTGCGGATCGAGCGAGCGCGCTACACCTTCGACCACGACCATGGTCTTCTGCAGCATGACGAGTTCGGTCCGGGTCGCCATATCGAACAGCCCGGTGATCTCGAAGAGAAGGGTCAGAACCTTCGCCATCGAGATCTCGTCGGCACGCCGGTCATGGATCGGCTCGCCGACGGCCCGGATCGCCTGGGCGAAGTCAGCGACATCGTGATGGGCCGGAACATAGCCGGCCTCGAAATGGACCCGGGCCACGCGGGCGTAGTCGCGCGTGATGAAGCCGAGCAGGATTTCGGCGAGGAACCGCCGTTCCTTGAGGCCGAGCCGGCCCATGATGCCGCCATCGACTGCAACCAGCCGGCCCTGCGCATCGACGAACAGGTTCCCCGGATGCATATCGGCATGGAAGAAGCCGTCGCGGATCGCGTGCTTCAGGAAGGACTGGATGACGGTGCGGCCGAGCGCCACGAGGTCATGGCCGGCAGTACGCAGCGCTTCGACATCGGAGAGGCGAATGCCGTCGATCCATTCGTCGACGAGCACCTCGCGCGCCGTCAGCTGCCAGTCCGGCTTCGGGACGCGGAAATCGGCATCGTCCCTGGTGTTCTCGGCGAATTCCGAGAGCGCTGCGGCCTCGAGGCGAAGGTCCATCTCCATGGTGACGGAGCGCGCCAGCGTCTCGACCACGCCGGAGAAACGCAGGCGCCGCGCCTCGTGCGAGCGGCTCTCGGCGAGTTCGGCGCCGAAGCGCATCGCCGCCAGGTCGCGGTTGAAACGGTCACGGATGCCGGGCCTAAGCACCTTGACCGCGACCTCCGAGCCATCCTTCAACCGTGCGCGATGGACCTGGGCGATCGAGGCGGCCGCGACGGGCTCGCCGAATTCGGAGAACAGCGCCTCGACTGGCTCGCCATGCGCGGCTTCGATCGCGGCGCGGGCCTGTTCCATCGGGAACGGCGCCATCCTGTCCTGAAGCGCCGACAGGTCTTCGGCGATCTTCATCCCGACCACATCTGGCCGCGTCGCCAGAAACTGGCCGAACTTGACATAGGACGGACCAAGCCGGGTCATCGCAGCGGCAAGGCGCGTGGCCGAGGAGCCGGCGCCCCGGCGCTCGATCAGCCGGCCGACCCTGATCAGCGCACGTGCCGCGGGCGGCAGAACCGACGGATCCACCAGCGCGAGCGCGCCTTCGCGAGCCAGAACGAAACCAACCCGCGCCATGCGGGTGAAATGGGCGATTGAGGAGATCATGCTGGAAGGCGGGCCGTCACAGCTTCCAGCCGGAATGCAGTGCCACGACCCCACCGGTCATGGGCGTGAAGCGCGCCCGCCGGAAGCCGGCTGCTGCGATCATGTCGGCGAAAACCTGTGGTTTCGGGAATTTGCGGATCGATTCGACCAGATAGCGATAGGGCTCCGCATCTCCCGTCACGAGCCTGCCCATCGGTGGGATCAGGTTGAAGGAATAGGTCTCGTAGATCTTGTCGAGCACCGGCACGTCGACATGGCTGAATTCGAGGCAAAGGAAGCGCCCGCCGCGCTTCAGGACGCGATGCGCCTCCGTCAGCGCCTTGTCGATGCGTGGCACGTTGCGAATGCCGAAGGCGATCGTATAGGCGTCGAAACTGTTGTCCGGCAGGCCGAGCTCCTCGGCATTGCCCTGGACGAAGCGGATGCGGCCATCGCCTGGAAAGCGCTTCTGCGCGCGTTCGCGCCCGACGCTCAGCATCTCGCCATTGATGTCGAGCACCGTCACATCGGTTGCCGGGCCGCCGGCTTCCAGGACCTGGAAGGCGACATCGCCTGTGCCGCCGGCCACGTCGAGATGGTGGAAAGCCCGGTCGCGCGGCGGCTTCAGCGTCGAGATCAGGGCATCCTTCCAAAGCCGGTGCAGACCCGCCGACATCAGGTCGTTCATCAGGTCGTAGCGGCCGGCGACCTTGTGGAAGACGTCGTCGACCTTGGCCTGTTTCTCGGCGAGCGGCACGGTCTCGAAGCCGAAATGGGTGGTATCGGAGGCTGCTGTCACGGCTTGGCCCGGAGCTTGTGTTCTGGTGAGGCGGTAACTAGAGCCGGATGAATAGCGAAACGAGCGAGCCTTGTCGCGGCCCGTCTCGACGCATGCTGAAGAGCGAAGTGCAATGCCCGAGCTTCCCGAGGTCGAAACCGTCCGCCGTGGGCTGGAGCCCGCCATGCTCGGCCAGGTGCTGGCCCGGGTCGAGCAGCGCCGGCCTGATCTGCGCTTTCCATTGCCTGAGCATTTCGTCGAGCGCCTGACCGGGCGGCGGGTCGAGGGCCTGTCGCGCCGCGCCAAGTACCTGATCGCCGATCTAGACGATGGCGAGGCGCTGATCATGCATCTCGGCATGAGCGGCCGCTTCGTGGTCGAGGCGTCGGGCACGCCACCCACCGAACCTGGCGCCTATTACAACGAGATCGGCCGGCACCTGCAGCACGATCATGTCGTCTTCCATCTCGGATCGGGAGCGCGCGTCACCTATAATGATGWCCGTCGCTTCGGCTTCATGGATCTCCTGCCGCGGGCCGAGCTGGAGAGCTCGAAGCATTTCGCGGCAATGGGAATCGAACCTCTCGGCAACGAGCTCTCCGGCGAAGTCCTGGCAAAGCTCTTTGCCGGCAAGCTCGCGCCGCTGAAGGC
>NZ_JBFTZN010000220.1:0-18281 GCF_056406775.1 Allobosea sp. P1_A7 | reverse complement strand
CGACTATTGTCGTTGACTAGCGTCGCGCCTTGAACCGCCAATCGCCATGGGTCGCTGGGCGATGGCATGACCAGTGGGGCAATTCCGAAGGAATCCGGCATTGTCATCTACCTCTCGACTTGAGGACATCCGACCATGGCCCATTGGAACGGGAATATGCCGGAGACTCCGAAGAAGGTGGCCTGGTACGAGACCAGCGTCGATGGCGTCAGCCTTTGGCACACCGACCCGAATGACCAGCCGGACAAGGCTTGGTTTGTAATCAGGCCGAGCCGGTTTTCCGAGGGGAGCTTTATCGGCACCGATCAGGAAAACCGTCGGGCGGTCTGCGCCGAGGACAGCGTCGAGGAGGCCAAGGCCGCCGCGCTGCTCTGGCTTGAGCGGCTATTGAACAAAGACGACATCCCGGACGAGGACGAGGAAGACCCGGCCGAGCGCTACCCCACCGTCACGAACACGGGCACGACGCCGACGACTGAGCGCCCGTGCCATCTACAGAACCCGTGCTTGCACTGGTAGGCGAGCGGCTGGCGCAGTCTAGGTTCAATCACCATGCAGCATCGCGGCGTCGCTGGTCGCGGCCCACTGCACGTACGCCGCCCCGGGGGCCTGCCGTCCGCGTTATCTGCGCACTCTAGGTAGAGATCCTGGCGATCCGCAGCATAGCGGCTATGGTTTTCCTATGCTTCGACCGCTTGCTCAGCTGCTTCCGCGGCGAGACCTTGCTTAGGCAAGTCACGGGCGCCGGTAGCTGGCATCATTCGCACGATGATCGCATAGGTTGCTTGCTGCCCGGATGCAGGACGTTCAATTCCGTTGGCAGAAATCAGCAAATATTTGGCGCGATATCGCATTATATATCAGATTGTTTCCGCTAATTCGGGCAAGTTCCCCGAATGATTTGTTGAGTATAGCCCGAAACGTTTTTGCTGCATCACCTCTGGTAATCGACGCTAGATCCCACTGAGGAATGAGCCAATGCCTGATAATGTGTCCAAGCAGAATCTTGATAACCAGATTGCGGTCGCCCGAAGAAATATAGCCGATCTGATGGAACGAGCCACCGCAACCACTGGATCTGCTGCGGAAGAAGCAATCGCGAACAGGATCAACCATCAACAAGAGCTGCTGAACCAGCTGCTGAAACAGCGCGAGGCGATGGAATAAGGCGTTCCTTGCGCTGGGGCGAATAGGCCGCCGAAGCCGAAAAACCGTCTGACCGAAGTCTTCAGGAGAAATCGGCGCTTGGCACGGAGGCGGACGAAGAGTTCGTCGATCGATCTGTCATTGGGATAGATGCCCGAGCGCCACTATGGCGGGCCACTTTCAGGCGCTGAGGAGTTCGCGCGGAAGTCTCCGCCTGCGCAAGGCAGGCTGCAAGGGACGAAAGGCTGTAGTGATCGTCCCCACGGCCTGCGTGAAACCGCGCCGGATTTCTTCAAGGCGAATGGCGTGACGAGACGAAGCCGCGCTATCGGGACACAAAGGTCCCACACTCTTTCAGACATAGGTCGGATGAACACAGCGCTTCGGTTCGTAGAATAACGAGGCACATCTAGGGATGCCAGGGTGGGGGGACGGTATGGGAGCGACCAGTAGTACCGCCAAAGGGGCGCGGGGGCGTTCGCTGAAGCCCCTGCGGGATCTACTGCCCTATGTCACCCGCTATCGCGCGATGGTTGCCGGCGCTGTTGTTTCCCTGATGCTGGCGGCTGCGATGACGCTGGCATTGCCGCCGGCGGTAGGCCGGATGATCGACCGAGGCTTCTCAGCATTTGATTCCTCCCTGGTCGCCAATTATTTCATGGTACTGGGCGCCATCGCCGCAGTGTTGGCGCTGGCATCGGCGTGCCGCTATTACTTCGTTGTCACGCTTGGCGAACGCGTCGTCGCCGACATCCGCCGGGATGTCTTCGCCCATATCACGCGGCTTTCGCCTTCCTATTTCGACGCGACTCGATCTGGCGACATCGTTACCAGACTTACCGCCGACACCACGCAAGTGAAATCGGCGATCGGCGCAACGGCATCGGTGGCACTTCGCAACGTTATTCTCCTAATCGGCGCCATCGCGATGATGGTCGTTACAAGTCCGAAACTGTCGGGTCTGGTCATCGTCGCGATTCCGCTGATCGTCGTTCCCCTCGTCGGCTTCGGGCGATCGGTGCGGCGGAAGTCGCGGACAGCTCAGGCCATGCTGGCCAACGCCATGGCCTATGCCGGCGAGCAAATCGGTTCGATCAGGACTTTGCAGGCATTCACCAACGAAAGCTTGGTGACGGAGCGCTTTTCGGGCGCCGTCGAAACCGCGTTCAGGGGCGCACGGTCATCGGTATTTGCTCGCTCTTTCCTGACCTTCTTTGCGATCTTTACCATCTTCTCCTCTGTTGTCGCCGTGCTCTGGTTCGGCTCGCGCGACGTACTTGCGGGAGCGCTCTCGCCTGGCACCCTTGGCCAGTTCTTGCTCTATTCGGTATTCGCTGCCGGCGCGCTCGGCGCTCTTTCCGAGGTCTGGGGTGAACTCAGCCAGGCGGCCGGTGCAGCCGAGCGGCTGACCGAAATCCTTGCTGAGGAGCCAGCAATTACGGCACCTGCCAATCCGAAGCCTCTGCCGGCACCGGCCCAGGGGCTCGTCGAGTTTCGTGAGGTGTCGTTTTCCTACCCTGCACACCCGGAGCTGCCGGCTGTGCACAGGTTGAGCTTTTCCATTGGGTGCGGCGAGACGGTTGCAATCGTCGGTGCCTCCGGCGCAGGCAAGAGTACGGTGTTCTCCCTACTGATGCGGTTCTACGATCCCCAGGCAGGCTCAATTCTGATCGACGGCGTCGATATTCGCGAGGCCAGTCCGCAGGATGTCCGTAGCCGCCTCGCCCTGGTCCCGCAGGACATAACGATCTTCGCGGCCTCGGCGCGGGAGAATATCGCCTTTGGCAGGCCCGAGGCATCTGGCCCAGAGATCGAACAAGCGGCTCGCGAAGCGGTCCCCGACGAATTCGTCGCCAGATTGGAGACGRGCCTCGAGGCCCAGGTAGGCGAGCGCGGCGTCATGCTGTCCGGTGGCCAGCGTCAGCGCATCGCGATCGCCCGGGCCATCCTGCGCGACGCCCCCATCCTGTTGCTCGACGAGGCCACCTCCGCGCTCGATGCGGAAAGCGAAATGCTAGTGCAGACTGCGGTCGAACGCTCGATAAGAGGCCGCACGACCATCGTCATCGCCCACCGCCTGGCGACCGTGCTCAAAGCCGACCGGATTCTAGTCATGCACGAGGGGCGGATCGTTGAGGAAGGCACTCATCGGAGCCTTGTGGCTAACGGCGGCGTGTATGCGCGCGTGGCCAAACTGCAGTTCCATACCGGAGCAACAGCTTTCCTGAGTGCGGCAGAGTAGGGGGCGGCCTGGCAACGGTATAACCAGAATTGGGCCGAGGAATTCGTCGGTCTGACCAACGTGAATTTTTGGCAAAGACCGAAGTTCGGGAACCTCGAAGGACCAAATCATATCGGCCTCATCAGAAGTTTGCAGTCTCGATTGTTGGGCGCGAAGGGGAAACGAGATGACGAAAGCCAGCTACCCCGAATGGTTGAAGCACCTAGAGAAGCTGGAGAGGGAACAGCGCTTGGAGTATGCTGCTAGTCGTGAAAAGGAAGGCGACGATCTTGGCAATGAGATCAAACTATGGATCTGCGACGGGCGAAGTAAGGGCTACTCCGCTCCGGACGGGCGTCCCCAGCCGCAATAATAAATGGTTCGTAACAATCGTTTCCAAGAACTGAAGCGCTTCCAGCTTGTTGATGAAGATTGGTCCTGTCGCGAGTGTTCTAGCAAAGCCAATCTGTTCGAAATCCGTTGTGTATAAACAAGGCCGGGCGAGCCCTGTGGAGCTGTACCTGCGAGCCTGATGCGTTTGTGGAGGTCTCGCGAAGCCAGAATTCTGGCCCTCAGCTTTCGAGCAAGACTATAACGGTACGGTCCAGTACAAGACCATAAGCCAGATGACGATCATCGGAATTACAGTCACGACCGGAATTGGCCGCCAGCGATATCGCGGCAGAAAGGGGACGTTGAGGTCGTGGGGCCTGGGCGAGTTGCGCATCACAGCAGGATGCCCGAGGCTGCCGCAGGCGTCTTGCTATTCGGCGCCAATCGTTTGCGGCAGACTATAGCCAGATCGGACCGAGGTCGTAGCTCTGGAGCACTCGGGTGCCCGCCGTCCTCATTTGGCGCTGCGCCATAACTTTCTCATGTGTGGATGCGAGGGCCAAATTCTCAAGCTCGATCTGCACGATAGGATGGAGAGCGACCGCACGGGTTCGCGAACTCGGACACCAACAAGCTGAGTATCACGCAGCGCCGACTTGGGTAGGCTGGAGCCCGTTTTGCCTGTCTGTCTGCCTCTGGAGTTTCTAGGCGGCGGTCTCACACCGCACCCGCGTGAGAAGGTCGTCCGCCGTTCGGGTTAGGAATAAAGCCTTTCAGGCTCAGTTCCGTTGGATGATGGCTTGGTTCGTATGACGACGAGTTGCCGGCCGGTCGCGTAAATCGCGCTGCCCGAAAGCCACCGCAATCCATGGTGATCGTGAAGGCTGATTCGCAAGTTGGTCTAGGTTTCAGATCACGAGTTCTTGCAGGAGGGGCAGCTTTGCAAGGTGAGAATGGTTTCGAGATCACGAATGACGAGGATCGCAGCCTTGCAGTAAAGCGGGCCGCGGCGCTGCTTCGCTATGAGCCTGGCAGCGACGGAGAGCGAGAGCTCACTGTCCTCACGGATGCAATCGCAGAGTATGACATGAGGGATTTTGAGAAGGCCCCGCGTTCGCGTCCAAGCGAGGACCCTGCCTTTTCTCCTAGCTTGACCTCAAGCCAACTCAACCATCTCCACCCAATCCGGGCTGTTCCCCACGATGGCTCGGTCGGTAACAGTGAGCCCGCCGCTCTCGTCGATCACATAAACTGTAGCGTGGTCGGTCGACTGTCCCAATGCGACCAGGTAGCGCCCGGTGGGGTCGATGCCGAAGCCGCGCGGCTGCGTCTCGGTCGGGATGTGCTGCATCAGTCGCAATTTGCCATCTCCCTCGACTGCGAAGCTCGCCAATATCGAGCTGTTGCGCTCGGATGCGTAGAGAAAGCGGCCGTCCGGCGTAATCTGGATATCAGCGCCCCAGGGCTTTCCTCCGAAGCCGACGGGCAGCATGGTGACGACCTGCTTGGTGTTGAGTGCGCCGTGTTCCGAATCGTAGTCGAAGACCGTGACCGAAGCGTCGAGCTCGCCAAGTAAGTACACACTCTTGCCGGCGGGATCGAAGATGAAATGGCGCGGCCCGGTGCCTTTCGGCAGGGCGGTCGTCCGTGGTGGCGTCAGCGTCCCGGCAACCTGGTCAAAATCGAAGCTGTAGACCACGTCTCCGCCCAGACTTGTCGCCAAAACATGCCGGTTGGATCGGTCGCCCATGATGCCATGGGCGTTCGGTGCAGTTGGAACACGCTGCGCTACTTGCTGCGCAACGCCGTTGGTCCCGATCGGACTCACCGTGACGACATTTCCGTCATAGGAGGCGCCGAACAGGAAGCGTCCGCTGAGATCGGTGCGAATATAGGCGACGCTCTCCGCCATAGCCGCAAAGCCGAGTTCAGACAGCGCACCGGTGGAACGGTCGATTCGGAAGGTTGCGACGCCACGTGGCGCCCCACGCATGGCGGCGTATAGGAACTCTCGTCCCGGTGACAGTGCTAGTGGCAGCGAGCGGCCGGGTTCAGTCACGCCGGGAAAGCGCATGCGCTGGATGGGGCTCAGCGTGCCCCCTTTGCCAGAGAGCCGTAGAACACTGATATCGCCGCCTGATCCATTGCCAATGTAAACGGCGAGATCGGCTTTTCCACTAGCGTGATGAGGCGACATGCACGGCTCCACAAGCTTACTTGATGATTATGTGGCTGATCCGATCCTCAGGGCATCTCAGCCTGAGCAGATCCGACGTTGATCAACGTAAAGTAGCGGCCAGCGCCTGGGCGCGACGGCGAATGGCGCGGTCTCTTCAAATGCGCCGACCATCGCCGAGTTCATTGGGCGCGAAACCAGATGCCGGCCTGAGACGGTCTACTCGCCGAGATTCGCTGTCGGAATCAGGCATAAGCCGTCGAGCCATCAGGGCGGCGTGGGACCTTCCGTTCCCAATGAACGTAGTCCTCCTTGGCCAGGACATCCATGTCCATCTCGACCCCCCAGCCTGGCCGATCGGGCCGCAACAGCAGATAGCCATCTTTTGGCAGATAGGGGTCCTTGACGTACCAGGCCCCCTGCGAGCGATCAGGTTGGACTATGGGGCCGCCGCTGCCGTCGCCAAAGGCGTAATTGGGGCCGTGAGGCAGCCGGTATTCGAGAATCCGGAAATTGGGCTGCGCAGCCGAGAAATGCAGGTTCACGGCGGTGGCCAGCGGCCCCATCGGGTTGTGGGGCGCGATGGTCACGTAGTGTGCCTCGGCTATCGCCGCGATCTTGCGCATCTCCAGCAGACCGCCAACGACGCAAATATCGGGTTGGATTATGTCGCAGCCCTTGACCGAGAGCAGCCGCAGGAACTCGAAACGGCTGTACAAAGACTCGCCCGTCGCCAGCGTGCAGGCGAGGCCGCGCTTCAGCTCGCCCCAGGCTTCGAAGTTTTCGGGCCGGAGCGGCTCCTCAAAGAAGAGCGGATCGTAGGGGGCAAGCGCGTTACCGAGCTGCATCGCCTGCCCTACTTCGAAGATCTTGGCGTGAGCGTCAAAGGCGATCTCATAGTCCGAACGCACGGTTTCGCGCAGATTGCGAAAATACTCGGCGCTGGTTCGCACGACCTCGCCCCAGCGATGCGCGTGCATGTCGATCCGATAGGGACTGAGCTTGAACGCCGTCAGCCCCCACTGCTCGTTCAGCGCGTTGAGTTCGTCGCGCGCGATGGCCGGGTCTGGGGCAGTGTAGACACCGGCATAGACTCGCACCTTGTCGCGCACATTGCCGCCAAGCAGCATGTAGACCGGCACGCCGAGAGCCTTGGCCGAGATGTCCCAGAGGCAATGGTCGATGGCCGATATCGCCGCCAGCCCGAGTGCGCCGGGCGGAAAGCGGCTCTGCTGGAGCAGGTAGAGGATCAGGTACTCGATCCGTCGCGGGTCTTGCCCGCGGATAAACTCGAACAGGTAGTCGAGCAGAGGCAATAGCGCCCGGTCAGGCCCGTGATTGTAGCACTCGCCCCAGCCGGTCAATCCGTCATCGGTGTCGATGGCGACAACTACACGGGGACGATCCTTGTCGCGCGACATATAAGCCCGCAAGCGCTCGATCTTCATAGGCTCAGTCCTTGAAATAGACGCCGCGCTTCCAGCGCGACTGCACGTAGACATGCTCGCGGAAAGTTCCCTCGGCATAGGAGCCGGCCCCCTCCGTCACGGGGATCGAGACATTCATCTCGCTGGGCCATTGCGCGACGAAATCCTCGTCGATCTCGACACCGAGACCGGGGCGGTCGGGGACGTCGAGATAGCCGTCGCGCGAGACTGGGTGCGGGATCACCGTCCTGGCGCGGCCGTCCCAGTCATCCTCGATGCGCTCGAGGATGAGGCCATTCGGGCAGCTTGCGAGGAGATGCAGGGCAGCATATTCCGCGACCGGCCCGAGCGAGCCGGAATGTGGCGCAAGCATGATGTGATGCGCCTCTGCCATTGCCGCGATCTTCTTCATCTGGGTTATCCCGCCGGCTCGGCCGGTGTCCGGCTGGACCACGTCGATCAGGTCGCGCTCGATCAGCTCGCGTTCACCGAAGATCGTCGCCATCCGCTCACCGGCCGCCAGCGTCACCGAGGAATGGTTGCGTATGCGGGCGTAGCCGTCGAGATTATCGGGCGCGATCGGGTCCTCGACCCACATCATCTTGTAGGGCTCAAGCGCCCGGCAGACCTGCGTCGCATCGGCCGGTGTCAGCCATGGTGGGCCATGCAGGTCGATGGCGATGTCCATCTCCGCGCCGACCGCCTCACGCAGCACCGCGACCTTCCTGACGGGATCGGAGACGCCGCCGCATTTCAACGCGGTAACGCCGCGCCGCTTCAGCGACAACGCCGCCTCCGGAGTGTTGGCATGGCCGTAGATACGGATCCTGTCGCGTAGTTTGCCGCCGAGTAGGTTCCAGACCGGCGTATCCAGCGCCTTGCCCTTGATGTCCCACAACGCCATGTCGATACCGGTCATGGCGCCTGCGCCGACCACGCCGGTCATGCCGTGGCCCATGATCGCGATCTGCATCTTCTGCCAGAGCCGCTCGATATGGGTCGGATCCTCGCCGACGAGCAGCGCTTTCAGGTCCTCGACCGCCGTCCTGATGACGCGCGGCCAGCCGGAGCATTCGCCGATGCCGGTGATGCCTTCGTCGGTGACGACCTTGACGAAGAGCCAGTTGCGGCTGCCGGTGAGGTTCTTCGAGAATTGCTGGGATCCGAACGAGCCGTCCGCGGCCCAGTTCCTCAGGCTGGGGGCGCCCGCATGCATCAGGAAGGTCTTGATGTCGACGATCTTCATGGGGCTGATCCGTAGGCTCGTTAACCGGAGTAGCGGTGGCGGCGGTGGATGCTGCGCGCCCGAGGGTCGGGTCGCGGAATGGCGGAGAGCAAGGCCTGGGTATAGGCGTGCGTGGGCGCGTTGCAGACCTGCTCGGCCGCACCGGTCTCGACCACCTTGCCGCGGTACATCACAGCCACCCGGTCGCACATGTAGCGGATGACGCCGATGTCGTGGCTGATGAAGACGTAGGACAAGCCGAGCTTGTCCTGCAGGTTCATCATCAGGTCGAGCATCTGCGAGCGCAGCGAGACGTCGAGCGCCGAGGTCGCCTCATCGGCGACGATGACGCGGGGGTTAAGGGAGATGGCACGGGCGATGCCGATGCGCTGGCGCTGGCCGCCGGAGAAGGCATGCGGATAGCGCTCCCGCCAGGAGGGCTCCAGGCCGACCTGGCGCAACAGTTCAGCGACCCGGTCGTCGAGTTCCTTGCCGGCGGCAATCTTGTTGACGAGCAGGGGCTCGCCGATGATCTGGGCCACCGTCATGCGCGGGTTGAGCGAACCGACCGGATCCTGGAAGATCATGCGGATCTCGCGCCGGCAGGCCTTCAGCGTCTCCTTGTCAGCCTTGAGCAGGTCGACGACCTCGCCGTCGGCGCGTCGATAGTCGATCGCTCCGGCATTGGGCTCGTAGACGCGCAGCAAGCAGCGCCCCATCGTGGTCTTGCCCGAACCGGATTCGCCGACGATGCCGAGCGTCTCCCCAGCTCTGACCTCCAGCGAGACGTCGTCGACGGCCCTGAGCGGGGCCTTAGGCGAGCCGAAATGCATTTCTAGGTTGCGGACCTGCAGGACGGGCGGAGCCTCTTGCGCGATCGGCGCGCGCCTGAGCCTGATCTCGGCCTTCTGCTCGAGCTTTAGCACGGAGCTGATCAGCATTCGGGTGTAGTCGTCCTGCGGCGCGTGGAATATGGCGTCGACCGGGCCGCTCTCCATCACCTTGCCGTGGTGCATCACCAGCACCTCATCGGCAACCTCGGCGACCACGCCCATATCGTGCGTAATGAACATCACGGCCATGCCGTGCTGCCGCTGCAGCCTCCTAAAACTCGAACGTATAGCGGTCGACGGCGGCTTCGGGTTTGGGAATCTCGACCTGCGTCAGGAGCTCGACGCAGCGCGCGCGAGCCTCCTTCTTGCCCATGTTCAGGTGGAGCTGCAGCACCTCCATGATCTGGTCGCCTACGGTATGGACCGGCGACAGCGACGACATCGGCTCCTGGAAGATCATCGCGATCTCGCGGCCGCGGACCGCGCGGATCTCACGCCCGCGCGGGTTGAGCTTCGCGAGATCGACGGAGGTTCCATCGGGCCGGCGCAAGACCATCGCGCCCGAGACGATACGCCCAGGTGCATCGACGATTTGCAGGATCGAGCGCGCGGTCACGCTCTTGCCCGAGCCGCTCTCGCCGACGATGCAGAGCGTCCTGCCACGCTGGAGCGTGAACGAGACACCGTCGACAGCTTTGACGACGCCGTTGCGCACCGGGAAGTGCGTCACGAGATCCCTGACTTCGAGGATCGTCGGCGCCGGCGCGGCGGGGCGCAGCTCCTGGCCGATGGCGAGATCGATGACGCTCATTTGTTGTACGGATCGGCGGCATCGCGCAATCCGTCTCCAAGGAAGTTGAGGGCGATCACGGCGATCACCACGGCGAGGCCGGGCGCGAACAGCCAGGGCGCGGTCGCGATCGAGCGGATGTTCTGTGCCTCGCGCAGCAATACGCCCCAGGAGATGGTAGGCGGCTGCAGGCCCAGGCCGAGAAAGCTGAGCGCGGTCTCTGCGAGGATCATGGCCGGGATCGCCAGCGAGATCGACGCGATGATGTGGCTGGCGAAGCTCGGCAGCATGTGGCGGAAGATGACCCGTCCTTCAGAGGCACCGTCGAGCCGCGCCGCGGTGACGAATTCTTCGGTACGCAGGCTCAGGAAGCGGCCCCGCACGACCCTGGCGAGCTGGGCCCAGCCGGTCAGCGACAGGATCAGCGTGATCATGAAATAGTTGAGGGTCGCGGGCCAATCCTGCGGCAGTGCTGCCGACAGCGCGAGCCAGATCGGGATGCTAGGTAGCGACAGCACGAACTCGATGACGCGCTGTACCGCAAAGTCGATGCGACCGCCGTAATATCCGGAGATGCCGCCGAGCAGGATGCCGATAGTCAGCGAAAGCAGGACGCCGACCAGGCCGACCGACAGGGAAATCTGGGCGCCCTGGATGATACGGCTGTAAACGCAGCGGCCGAGCCGATCCGTCCCGAGCAGAAAGATCGGCTGGGCCTTGTTTTCCGAGGCGATCAGGTGGGTCGTAGTGCTGAACAGCCCGAACAGCCTGTACTCGAAACCTTGAGCGAAGAACGTAACATAGGTTTTGCGGGCCTTGTCTTCGCTATAGACCGCTGAGAGCGTCTGCGGATCGCGCTTAAACACCGAAGGATGGATAAAGGGCCGGAAAGACCAGCTCCCATCCGCCCCCCTGTCGATGAAATGGATAGCCTGCGGTGGATGGAATGCCGCCCGTGCGTTCTGCTGCGACGGATCATTGATGGCGAAGAAACCCGGGGCAATGGCGATGATGTAAAGAAACACCGTGACGATCAGCCCCGCCATGGCAAGATGGTGGCGCTTGAACGCCCACCAGACGAGCTGCCATTGCGAGGCAACGGCCAGCCGGGTGCTGTCGACGGATGAAAGGGCGGTGTCGGTCATTACCTATTCCAGCCTGATGCGGGGGTCGACGAGGGCGAGCAGGATATCGCTGATGAGAGAGCCGATGAGCGTGAGCGTGCAGATCAGCAGCACGAATGCGCCGGCCAGATACATGTCCTGGCTCATTAGCGACTGGAGCAGGAGAGGCCCCGCCGTCGGCAGGCTCAGCACGATGGCGACGATGATCGAACCGGAGACGAGGTTCGGCAACAGCCAGGAAATCGTCGAGATGAACGGATTGAGGGCCAGGCGAACCGGGTACTTCACCAGCAGATGGAATTCCGAGAGGCCCTTGGCGCGCGCCGTCGTGACATAGGGCTTGTGCAGCTCGTCCAGCATGTTGGCGCGCATGACGCGGATCAGGCTGGCGGTGCCGGAGACAGCGAGAATGATGACGGGAATCCAGAGATGGTGCAGCAGGTCGATGACCTTGCCGATGCTCCAGGGGGCCGTGAGATACTGCTCGGAGAAGAGCCCGCCGACCTCCTGCCCGAATTCGACGGCTGCGACATACATCAGCACGAGCGCGAGCAGGAAGCTCGGAATGGCGAGGCCGAGGAAGCTGAAGAAGGTGACGATATAGTCGCCGATCGAATACTTCTTGACGGCCGAGAACACGCCGATCGGCAGTGCGATGCCCCAGGTCGCGAGTAGCGTCGAGAAAGTCAGCACCAGGGTCAGCGCCATCCGCTCCCAGATCAGGTCACTGACCGGCTGTTGCCATTCGAAGCTGAGGCCAAAATCACCTCTGAGCACGATGCCGCTGATCCATTTGAAATATTGGACGATCATCGGCTGATCGAGCCCGAAGCGGATTCTCAAATCGGCCGCCGTGTTCTGATCGACCACTTCGTTCGAGGCTGCGAGCGTCGCGATATAGGTCGTGACGAAGTCGCCCGGAGGAAGCTGGATCAGCACGAAGGACAGAAAACTGACGACGATCAGCGAGGGCACCATCCAGAGGAGGCGCTTGGCGATGAAGCGGAGCATGGCACTGCCTGTTGGGTGAGACGGCCCGGCCACGCTCGCGGCGCGGCCGGGCTGTCGTCGCTCACGTCGCGAAGAAGAACTGCTGAGGCAGGGCCGGGCCGGGATTGGGCCAGGTCCAGGCGTTGGGATATTTCGCCGGCACGTTCTGTAGGTTGTTCTTGCAGATGCCGAAGGCGTTCACCGCGAGGCAGATGCCGATGGTCTCAAAGGCGTCGGCGGTGATGTCGAAGACCTGCTTCATCAGCGCGGTGCGCTTCTCCAGGTCGGCCGTGGCGCGCGCCTGGTCGAACAGCTTCATGCGCTGCTTCTGGCCCTCCGGCGGTTCCTGGCCGTCCTTGCCGCCCGAGACGTACCATTGCGCCCACGGAATCGCGTAGCGCGAGCCCTGAGTGTGCTGGGCGAAGTAGTCACGCGGGTCGAGCATCGGGTCGAGTCCGCCGGGGCCCGGCCAGACGGCGGCATCATGGTCGTTGTTGTCGCCGCGCGTGTAGTAAAGGGCGCGCTCGATCGTGTTGACCTTGATGTCGACGCCGATTTCGGCCCAGTGGCGCTTCACCAGTTCGAGCGCATCGACCTCATCGGGATACAGCGTTGGAATCACGTCGATGGCGAAGAAGACCCTCTGGCCGTCCGGTCGCAGCCTGATTCCGTTGGCATCCTTCTTGGCGTAGCCGAGCTTGTCGAGAATGGCGTTGGCCTGGGCTGGGTCGTGGCTGGTGAACTGCTCGGACAAGCCGGCGTGATACCAGGGATGGCCGGGGCGGGGCCCAGTCTGATGCGGCTGCGACTGGCCGAGATAGACGAGGTCGATGATCTCCTTGCGGTCCATGCCCAACGAGAGCGCCTTGCGGAACTCCTTGTTGGCGAACATCTCGCGCATCTTGGCGTCCTTGTGCGTCATGTTCAGATAGATCTGAACCTGCTGCGACGAGGAGCTGATCAACTCGATCAGGCGGTAGCCGCCCTTCTGCATGTTCTGCGACAGGGTCGGCTTGTTCTGGAGCGTGTCGAGATGGCGCTCCTGGATGTCGAGGCGCCCGGAAATCGCATCCAGCATCAGCGACTCGACGTCCTGCGAGATGCTGAAGCTGAGCCTGTCGATATAGGGCAGCTGGTTACCGGCAGTGTCGACCTGCCAGAAATAGGGATTGCGTTCCATCACGACGCGCGTGGCGCCGCCGGTATAGGGCTCCTTGATCACCCAGGGGTCGAGCGTCGGCTTGTCGGCATTGCCCCAGCGCGATGGAATCTCGATATCGCCGCACTTGTTGCGGAACAGCGTTCCCCAGTCGGACAGGTTCRCCGCCTTGACCAACTCCGCCACGCCGGAATTGTATTTCGGGTGGAACTGGCTGCAGTAATGCTTGGYGAACAGCGTCGGGTGTTGCCCTAGCGGGGTCGCCATCATCTCGAGAAACAGCGCGTAGGGGCTGGCGAAGGTGAACTTGACCGTCGTCTCGTCGACCTTGGTCGCTGTGCCTGGCTTGTTGTCGATGACGATCGGCGAGGGGGCGGACTTATAGAGTTCGGTGTTCTTGGCGCAGTCCTCGATCGAGAAGACGATGTCATCGGCGGTGAACGGCTTGCCGTCCGACCATTTCATGCCCTTGCGCAGGTAGAAGGTGAACTCGGTCGAGTCCGCATTGACCTCCCATTTGTCGGCGACGTTCGGCAGGACCTCGGTGAAGGCAAGGTTCCAGCGCACCAGGCCCTGGTTGCCGACCATGCGCAGAATTCCGTTATGGTCGGAGGAGCCGCGCAGGCCGCGCCGGAGCGAACCGCCGTAGCGGCCGACCTTGTCGACCTTGATTACCAGCGGGTTGGCAGAGACGCGCTCGGCCAGCGGCGGCAGCTTGCCCTCCGAGGCCAGCTTGGCGAGGGCCGGCGCCTCCTTGGCGGTTTGGGCAAAGGCGGCGTGGGGCAGCGTCGAGAGCGCGGTGGCGCCGGCAAGCCCTTTCAGCATATCGCGGCGGTCCAGTCCGCGGCGCCGGTGTGGTCCTCTTTGCGTATCCCTGCTCATGCCATCCTCCCGGATTGAGATGTTGCCGGCCTGTTGGCCGTGTAGCTGAGGGTCGAGGCGTGGTGGCGCGGCCACCTGTTCACGTCATGCCAGTCCGATCCGCACTTTCGCCGAGATGGTTGCGCCGGGGGCGAGCACGCGCATCCCAGTTCCAGAATGTCCCGCTGCCGCGAGATTGAAGGCATCAGCGACATGGCTGACCGGCTCCAGGCAGAGATAGCTGCCGCCGGCCGGGACATGGAAGACGAGGTGGTCGAGAGGAGCGCTGGCCTGGATGAGGATCCGTGTGCCGTCCCGGCGATGTATTGAGGCGCCCCCGTCCCAGCCAGAATAATAGGCCGTGGTGGCCTCGCCGCCATGAGGCGAATCGTAGTGCCGGTCGCGGCCAGTGAGCGAGTGGAGCTGCTGGCCGCAGCCATCGGCGTCCTGATCCCAAAGGGCTTCGCAGTTGAACGTGATGCGGTCGCCCTGGGACACGGCGAAATAGGGGTGAATGCCCAAGCCGACCGGCATCGGCGAGACCGCATGGCTCTCGACGTAGATCTCGTGGGTCAGGCCCGAGGGATCGAGCGCCATGCGCTGRACGGCCTCGAACGCCCAAGGCCATCCCGCCAGATCATCTTGAGGCTCGAAGCGATAGTGCAGCTCGATCTCCGCGCTCGCGTGCCGCATCACGGTCCAGGGCCGCGTCTGGCTGAAGCCGTGCAGTGCGTGCGGAGCCGCGGCCGGGTGCGGCACGAGCGCGACCCGGGTTTCGCCGAAGCGGAAGGCGGCATCGCGGACGCGATTGGAAAAGGGCACGAGCGGGTAGCTGCCCGCCTTCGGCCAATATGCGGGATCGAATCCCGCAGCGGGCATTGGCACCAGAACGTCGCTGCGCAGGCCGTTGGGTCCCTCGCGCCAGAGGGACGCTATGCGCCCGCCGTCCAACGGCCGCACCGCCGCTCTCATCGGTCCCGCCGCGAGAGGGCAGACAGACGGCGAGGTCTCCGCAGAACGGAACTGTGCCGCCGTTGCGTCCGCCATTGTCACGTTTCGTCCCCAATACCTGTCGGGATGTCCCCGATCTTGAATGGAAGGCTAGGATTGGTGCGACGCACTGTCAACGAGCATTCTTACTATGTATAAAAGTATCGGCCATTTCGCAGTTGCAGCATGGAAGTTTCTTACATCGTGATACTGAGCCATTGCAGGCGCTTGTACGTCTGCGTAAGCTGAGCCCCGCCGCATCAGCCCGGTTCGACAGGCCCGCCTCCGTTTCATGCGCAATCATGCCACCAGCCTCGAGCAGGATATCGTGCCGGACGAAGAGGGGCGGCGCGGCGAATCTCTCATCGAGGTGCGAGGCACCAGGCTCGTCGGCAAGGCGCTGAACCTGCTCGACCTGATCGCCTCTGCGCCTGGCGAGCACCGCGCGCAGACCCTGGCCGATGAGTTGGGCCTTCCGCGCAGCACTGTCTATCGCATCATCAATACGCTGCAGCAGCGTGGGCTGGTGCGCATCGACGCCAGCGGGCAGGGATATTTCCCGGGCTTCAAGTTTCTCGAATACGCTCAGGCTGTCTGGCCGATCCCGGATCTGCCGATGCTCGCCATGACGGAACTCCGCTGGCTTCACGAGCTCAGCGGTGAAACCGTTTATTTCGCCGCGCCCGGCGGCGCAGACATGATCATCATCCAGAAGATCCTAAGCCTTTATCCGATCAGCACGGGCGCGCCATTGGGGAGCCTGCGGCCGCTTTACTGCTCGGGAATGGGCAAGGCGCACCTGGCGGCGCTGGCGCCGGACGAGCGGGAGGCCCTGATTGGCCGCATGAGCTTCGAGCGCGTCACGGATCGGACGATCACGGACCCGGCCCAGCTTCGCTCGCAGCTCGATGTGTTCCAACTGCGCGGCTATGCCATCGACGACGAAGAGTTCATGGAGGGTATTCGCTGCGTCAGTGCCTCCGTGCCCGGCGAGAGCGGCGTGCCGCTCGGTGCATTCACCGTGTCGGGCCCCTGTTATCGGATGACGCTGGAGCGGGTTAATCAGCTCGGACCTGAGGTCGCGGCCGCGGCCAGGCGCCTTGGCGAGGTCGTGAAGCGGCACGGAGGTATGCGCCCACGAGCCCGGCCCGATATCGCGCAGGTGCCACTGGCCTACAACGGGCGCTCATTCCTGGGAAAGTCGCCGAGTTGGGACGGGGCGACGAACTCGCTGCTTTGGTTGGACGCACTGGCGCCCGCCATCATGCGCTCTCGCGTCGAGGAACCTGCGGCGCCACCCCGGTCCGAGGTGATGGCCCAATTCACCTCGCCGGTGCTGGCCCTGAGCTCGATCGGCGAGGGGCGTTGGTTCGTGGCGACGGAAAAGGGCGCGATGGCCGTCGACCGGGACGCGCGCCTGACCGATCTGAGCCCGGCGCTTTCGCTGGAATTGCTTCCCCGCATCACCTGCGCTTGCCACGGGCCGGACGGACAAATCTGGCTCGGGGTTGGAGAAACGCCGAGTCCGCAAAGCCGCCCCGGGCTCTATCGCCTGATTGACGGGACCCCCGTACTTGAAGTGGAACTGCCGGCCACACCCACCGACATGCTGATCGACGCGCCTGGGCGCCATCTCTACGTCGCGCTCAGGGAGGCCGGCGATATCATCCGCTTCCCGATCAGGACGGGCAACAGACTCGGGAGCCTGGGGCTGGTCGCACGCGTCGATGCCCTGCACGGGCGCCCCATGGCCCTGACCCTGGAAGAGCCGGATTACCTGTGGGTCGCGCTATGGGACGGCTGGAGCCTGGCACGCCTGCAGCGCGACGGTTCCGACATGCGGCTTTTATCCTTGCCTGTGCCGCGTCCGACCGGGCTGACCTTCGGTGGGAGGGGCGGGGACCTGCTTTACGTTACAAGCGGCCGGATCGGATTGACACCGCAGCAGATTGCCGAGGCTCCGGCATCCGGGAGCGTCTTTGCCCTCGACGGGCGGCTTCGAGCCGCCTTGCTGCGCTGAGCCGGAGAAGCATCGGAGCACCCACCTACAAAAGAAGAGCCGGGAGAAGACGCATGGAACAGCAAGAGCCGACCGTCACTCGCAACCTGCTGATCACGGGCGGCGCCGGCAATATTGGGCGAAAACTGCGCCAGGAACTCGGCAGCCGCTTCGCCCGCATCCGCATTCTGGACACTGTCGCCCCGGCCAGCCTCGCGGCCAACGAGGAAGCCGTGCAGATCGATATCGCCGACATCGGCGCCGTCGAGCGGGCGATGATGGGCATGGACGGGGTGATCCACATGGCGGGCGTCGTGCGCGAAGCGCCGTTCGAGTCCATTTTGCAGACAAATGTCGTCGGCACCTGGAACGTCTATGAAGCGGCACGACGTCAAGGCGTAGGCCGCGTCGTATTCGGCTCGAGCAACCACGCCGTCGGCTTCTATCCCAGGCATCAGCGCATCGACGAGACGGTCCTGCCGCGACCAGACGGACGCTACGGGCTCAGCAAGTGCTGGGGGGAGGCAGTGGGCGCCCTCTATGCCGACAAGTACGGTATCCGCAGCATGCATGTGCGGATCGGCAATGCCGCCGACATTCCCGCCAGCGCCCGTACGCTCAAGATCTGGATCAGTGGGCGCGATCTTGCCCAGCTCTGCCTGATCGGGCTGGAGCATCCCGACATCCACAACACTATTGTCTACGGTGTCTCCGACAATGCCGGCGGATGGTACGACAATGCGGTCGCATATGGGCTGGGCTACCGGCCCAAGGACCGTGCCGACGACTATGCCGAGGAGGCCATGGCTGGGGAAGCCGAGCTGACCCATGAGCCGCCTGCGCTGTATTTTCAAGGTGGCGGCTTCTGCTCGCTTGAATATGCCGGTGCACCGGTTCCTCCACCCGCAGCGGGTGTCTGAGACGCCGCGCCCGTTTGACCGCGATCATTCCAACTCCCCCCGTGCAGCCGAGGCCCCCGATGTGCATCACCGATGTCCGTGTCACTC
>NZ_JBFTZN010000219.1:0-9774 GCF_056406775.1 Allobosea sp. P1_A7 | reverse complement strand
TCCTCAAGGCACCGAACGCGTTCTTTCACGCCTCGGCCCTGACGCCCGGTTTCGGCCGCTACATCGTGCCGCGCAAAGCCGTCGAAAAGCTTGGAGCCGAATTCGGCCGCGCGCCGATCGGCAGCGGGCCGTTCGAATTCGCCGAGTACCGGCCGCAGGAATCGATCGTCCTCAAGTCGAACAAGGATTATTTCCGCGGCGCACCGCCGACCGCGACCCTGCGCTTCCGCTACATCCCGGCCGACAATGCCGCGACAATCGCTTTCATCGGCAAGGAGATCGACCAGACCAGCGGCCCGCGCGAACCGCGTTGGGTTGATCAGATCCAGAAGGCCCGGAGCGATGCCCAGATCAGCATCATGCAGCCCGGGAGCCTGCAATTCCTCCACTTCAACATGAAGATCAAGCCGCTCGACGACGTGCGCGTGCGCCAGGCCATCGCCTATGCAGTCGATCGCAAGGTCTGGAAATCTGTGTTCGGCGTGGTCCACGGCCCGCTGCCCACGATCGTCCCGGAAGAGTTCTACGGCGCCCTGAAGACAGCCGATATCCCCGCCGAGCTTCGCTACGATTACGATCCGATCAAGGCCAAGGCCCTGCTGGCGGAGGCCGGCCACCCCAACGGCTTCAGCATCGAGGCCTTGTCGAGCGAGCGCTCCGACTACAAGCAGAACATGCTGATGGTGCAGGACATGCTGCGCAAGGTCGGCATCGACGTGAAGCTCAAGATCATGGACCATGCGAGCTATCACGCCGCCATCCGAAAGGACGAAGGCACGATCGACATGCTGTCGACGGCGATCGCGCCGACGGCGCCCGCCGTGATCAACGAGTTCCTGCATTCGGCCGCGGCGGTCGGCAAGCCGGCATCGTTGCGCAATTTCTCGCATTACGGCGAGATCGGCGGCAGCGTCGACAAGCTCGTCGACGAGGCCGTCGGGTCGATCGATGTCGACCGGCAGCTGGCGCTGCTCAAGGAGGCCMAACTCCAGATCCTGCGCGACATGCCGGTGCTGCCGCTGCAGACCCAACCCCTGGTCAGCGCGATCCAGGGCCATGTCGACCTCGGCTACAAGCCGCTCACCGGCTTTGGCCAATACGAATACGCCACGGCGCGGCGCGTAGCCCGCTAGGGCATCGGCCTGAAACCTGGAGAGCGGTTTTCGGGACAGCCGATGCAAACACAAGAGGTTGGATCACTGGGCGGATACGACATCCGGTCAGATGATCGAGCGCCAGGCGCCGGTGGCTTCATGCCGCCGGCCATGCCCTGAAAGGTTTGCGAGACGATGGGGCGGTTCGTTCTCAAGCGACTGGCCGATGCAATTCTGACCGCCTTCCTGGTCTTCTCCTTCGTCTTCTTCGCCATGCGGCTCCTGCCGGGCGATCCCGTCATCGCCATGCTCGGCGACCGCGCCAATGCCCAGACGATCGAGAATGTCCGCAGGACACTCGGGCTCGACCAGCCGCTCCTCGTCCAATACGGCCGCTTCCTCTGGGGGCTCCTGCATCTCGATCTCGGCCGCTCGCTCGTCAACGGGGTCGACGTCACCGCGACGATGCTGCGGCACCTGCCCTATACGATCATGCTGACGCTCGCCTCGACCGTGGTCGGCATCCTGATCGGCGTGCCCGTGGGCGTCGCCTCGGCGATGCGCCCGAGTGGCGGCGTCGATCATTCGAGCCGGCTCGTCTCGCTGTTCGGCTCGGCCCTTCCGGATTTCTATCTCGGCCTCATCCTGCTCATCGTGTTCGGGCTGAAGCTCGGCTGGTTTCCGCTGCTCGGCGGTGGCGACACGCCCTTCGACCTGCGCTACCTCGTCCTTCCCGCGATGACGCTCGGACTGCTGAAGGGCTGCGGCCTGATGCGCCTCACCCGCACGGCCGTCCTCGACGTCTCGGGCCGCGACTATGTCCGCACGGCTCGCGCGCTCGGCACGCCGGAGCGGGTCGTGGTCTGGAAGCACATCGTGCGCAACGCGCTGATCCCGATCACGACGCAGCTCTCACTCATGATCGTCGCCACGCTCGGCGGCACCATTGCGATCGAACTCGTCTTCAACCGGCCGGGCGTCGGGCAACTGCTCGTCGGCGCGGTGACCGCCCGCGACTACAGCCTGATCCAGGGAGGCCTCGTGCTTCTCTCGGTCCTCGTCGTGCTGGTGAACCTTGCAACCGACCTGCTCTACGTGGTCATCGACCCCCGCGTGAAGGGAGCCTGACATGMTCGATCGCGTCTTCCTGACCATCGCCGCCGCCATCCTGCTCCTGCTCCTGGTCGTCGTTGTGTTCGCCCCCTGGCTCCAGACGCATGACCCGCTGCTGCAGGACTTCGCCGCGGCCGATCAGGGTCTCTCCGCCGCGCATTGGCTGGGTGCCGACGAATATGGCCGCGATATCTTCTCTCGCCTGATMGAGGGAGCGCGCCTGTCGATTACGATCGGGGTGGCCGCGCCGATGCTGGCCGCCCTTGTCGGCATCAGCCTGGGCACGGCGTCGGCCTTCTTCGGCGGCTGGGCCGAGGCGATCGTCACCCGCCTCACCGACATGATGATGTCGTTCGATCCGCTCCTGCTCGGCGTGCTGATCGTCGCCTTGCTCGGCCCCGGCGTGCAGAACCTGTCGATCGCCATCGCGGCAGCGCTCGTACCGTCATTCATCCGCCTCTCGCGGGCCTCGGCTCTGTCGGTCAAGCGGGAGGCCTATGTCGACGCATCGATCGCCATGGGGCGCGGCAAGTTCGGCACCATTGGAATGCATGTCCTGCCCAACATCGCTGGCCCCCTCATCGTCATGCTGACGATCTGGATCGGCTCGGCGATCCGCCTCGAGGCATCGCTCAGCTTTATCGGGCTCGGTGCCCAGGCTCCGGCCCCGTCATGGGGGAACATGGTGCGCGAGGGTGTTGCCGACATCTTCGGCTCGCCACTACCGGCCATATTTGCGGGGCTCGCGATCACGCTGACGGTCCTGGCCTTCAACATCCTCGGAGACCGCTTGCGCGACCGCCTCGATCCCGACCGGGTGACCGGGCGATGACGCCGCTGCTCTCCATCCGCGACCTCCAGGTCTCCTTCGGCGCGAAAAACGGCCCGGTTCAGGCGCTCCGCGGCGTCGATCTCGATCTGCACGCTGGCGAGTGCCTCGGCCTCGTCGGTGAATCCGGCTCCGGCAAAAGCCTGACCGCGCTGGCAGCGCTTGGCCTGCTGCCGGAAGCCGCCACCGTCACGGCCGGCCGCGTCATGTTCGATGGGCAGGATCTCCTGACCCTGCCGCGCCAGTCACTCGATGCGATCCGCGGTCGCCGCATCGGCATGATCTTCCAGGAGCCGATGACGGCGCTCAACCCGATCATGACCGTGGGCGAGCAGATCGGCGGGCCGCTGCGCCGGCATCTCGGTCTCTCCCGCGCAGTTGCACGCGCCCGCAGCATCGAGCTTCTGAGCCTCGTCGGCATTCCTGCGCCCGACAAGCGCGCCGCCGCCTATCCGCACGAATTGTCCGGTGGCATGCGCCAGCGCGTCATGATCGCGATGGCACTCTCCTGCGATCCGCAGGTCCTGATCGCCGACGAGCCGACGACCGCGCTGGACGTCACCATCCAGGCGCAAGTGCTCGACCTGCTGCGGCGGCTGCGCCAGGAACTAAATCTTGCCGTGGTCATCATCACCCATGATTTCGGCGTGGTGGCCGAACTKACCGACCGTGTCGCGGTGATGTATGGCGGCCGGGTCGTCGAGGAGGCGACGGCCCTTCGCCTGTTCGACGCGCCGAGCCACCCCTATTCGGTCGGTCTGTTGGCTGCGACGCCCTCGCTGGAGACACCGTCCGTGCGGCGGTTGCCGACGGTCGGCGGCGCCGTGCCGCATCTGACGGAGATGCCGACGGGTTGCGCCTTCCACCCCCGCTGCCCCGAGCGCTTTGCCCCCTGTGCCAGATTGGTGCCGCCSCTGGAGCAAATCGAGGATGGTCACCTCGCCGCGTGCTGGGCGCGGCAGAACCAGCCGCAAGAGACGCCACAAGCGGCAGCGATGAGCGCGGGCGCGGCACCATGAGCGAACCTCTCCTGCGGCTCGAGGACTTGCAGAAGACCTTCGGCCGGGCTCCTGGCGGCATTCGGGCCGTCGACGGGGTGTCCCTTGATCTCCATCCCGGCGAGACGCTGGCCCTTGTGGGCGAATCCGGCTGCGGAAAATCCACGCTGGCGCGGCTTGTCCTACGCCTGACCGATCCTACCGGCGGGCGCATCCTGTTCGAGGGGCAGGACATCGCCGGCTTGTCGCAGCCCCGCATGAAAGCTATCCGCCGCGATTTGCAATTCATCTTCCAGGATCCGTTCTCGTCACTGGACCCGCGCATGCGGGCGGGATCGATCGTGACGGAACCGCTGGCAGTGCATGGCCTCGTTTCGCAGCGGGGCGAGCGAACCAGCGCTGCGGTGCGATTGCTTGAAGCCGTCGGCCTCAGTGCCCGCCATATCGGCCAATGGCCCCGCCAGTTTTCCGGCGGGCAACGCCAGCGCCTGGGCATCATCCGCGCCTTCGCGATGCGGCCGAAGCTCATCGTCGCCGATGAACCTGTCTCCGCTCTCGACGTCTCCGTGCGTTCGCAGGTCATCAACCTGCTGCAGGATCTCCAGGACGAGCAAGGCACCGCCTATCTCTTCATCTCGCATGACATGGCGAGCGTGAAGCACATGGCGAGCCGCGTAGCCGTGATGTATCTTGGGCAGATCGTCGAGATCGCGCCGAAGAGCACCTTCTTCTCGGCCCCCCAGCACCCCTATAGCCACGCCCTCCTCTCGGCCGTGCCGATTTCGCACCCGGCAAAAGTCCGGGACCGGATCCTGCTGCCGGGCGATCCACCAAGTCCCGCCGCGATCCCCAAGGGATGTCGCTTCCATCCGCGCTGCCCGATTGCGCAACCCCGCTGCAGGACGGAGGTGCCAGAGGCGCGACCGGTCGGCGAAGGGCATCTGGTGGCCTGCCACTTCGCATCTCCTTGGCCGCTCAGCGGCGGTGGCGGACGCCCACAATAAGATCGTTGAGTTGGAATTTGCCTGTAAGAAAACGGCGCCGTTGGCTGTGAACGGCCTGGGATGCCCCGGAGTTGCCCGTGACGCTGACCAAGATCCATTCAAGTGACAGACTTAGTCTGTCGCAAGATAGGCGGTAGCCGCCGCTTCCAACGCTCCCCAGCAGRCAGAGCCCCGCTATTCCCGTAGCGCCGGCGCACCTTTGGWACTTCGGACGATACCTCCCCCCGGTCCGCGGTGAGCGCGTTCGATGCCTCCGGTGCCTGAACGAAATCTTCTGGATCGTCACGCTTCGGTGTCGATCTCTCGATCGACGGCATTTCCATCAGTTCCGGGGCGGGAGCTTTTGCGAGCGCGGGCAGGATCCGCTGAGCCTTCGCAGGTTCAGGCGAGGCCGGGGTGACCGGCTTGGGTAATCGCTGCGGATCGATCTGCTGCGATCCGGGCTCTTGTTYGTTCGCGGAGACCTTCAGATCTAGGGTACCCCAAATAGATGGGTGCGGCTTGCTTTGGACGCGGCGCGCCTGTTTAAATTCAACGGTGAAAGGCTTCTGGGGCGGCTTCATTGCTTTAGATGTCGCTCGATACTTTCATTGCCCGAATTGGGCTTGCAGGGATTACCGTTGTCTACGGTTATCCCTGTCGCCGGTCCAGATGCTTCGCAGGTACGCCGAGGCTCGATCGCACCTTGCCAAGAAGATGGGGCTTGGTCAGCAAAGGCGGAAGCGCTCACGGGCTGCCTAACAGCCGTCGAAATCGGAATGTGCCATCAATCAAAAGCCGCTCGGCGGAAAACATCGGGCGGCTTTTAATTTTCAAACTTTAAGGTTAGCCGCAGACTCTTTGCCACTGCGACGGTCGGCCTCCAAATCATAGGTGACCTTCTGACCTTCAGCTAAACCCCGAAGACCAGCGCGCTCCAAGGCAGTCGCATGGACGAAAACATCCTTACCACCTGTGTCTGGAGCGATGAATCCATAACCTTTGGTTTCGTTGTACCACTTGACCGTTCCATTCGCCATTTTTGTTCCTATCGCTTTATTGTGACAACCCAACAAAGCGTAAAGTACCCCTCACCTTTTGCAAAGCGTCAGTATCAATCACTTTCTCCGACGTTTATCTGTGCGTTGGGAGCGGATTTTAGCCGACCCCTCTAATGTTGCTTTAACATTGGATTTGCCCTCTGAATTATTGCTTCGCTCGGCGGGTTTTGGTGTGCCAATATCGCCTTTTTGCAGCAATTGGCTCGCAATAACAAATCAATGACTACAAAGAACAAGCGGCAATTCGCGGCGGTGTGTTAGCGAAGCTGCAGAATCTATGCGTTTCGTAGCCGTCTGCGACAGAAGTACCTGTGTTCAACATGTTCTCCCGAAAGCTGCGAACTTCGAAGCCAGGCATGGTCGCTACTCGCCTGGAAGACTTCCTCGACATGATCACCACGGCAGCTTCGATTAGCGCCAAACTTGGTGGCGGCGCTGACCGCTTGGTCGAGAACAAATTGGCATTCCACGCTGCTATTTGGGCAGCTGCGGATGCTTATGGGCAACTGCTCGGCGCCTCAATAGAAGAGACCACTGAGGGTGTTCAGCTGTATCTCAGTCGCTACGGCGACGCAGAAGAGACGCTCAAGACGATGCTAATAAGTTTTATGCTGCCCGAATTCGCTCCGTTGGTTCGGGCTACTGGCGAAGCGATCTTTGCAATCCGCGCCGAGGCTTCAGATAACGGCCTGGAACTGCGTCGCTTGACGGAGCTGGCGGAGCTAATCGCCGATTTCAAAGCGTGCCCTCAGGGCGCCAACTGATCCAAGCCCTCCGCGAATACCTGCAGATTTTCGCGAATACGCCACGGATTTTGAAACTACCCTCGAAAAAATCTTGAATTATTAACCATACTTCGGCCATCCTCGCCAAATTATCCGCTGCGAATCGGAGTTTACCATGCGCGTTTTATTAATTGAGGACGACGCATCGATCGCGCAGAGCATCGAGATGTTTCTCAAGCTGGAGAACATCGAAGTCACCAAGACAGCCTATGGAGCCGATGGCTTCGCCCTCGCTCAGGCGGCGCCGTTTGACCTGATAATTCTGGATCTCGGTTTACCAGACATGCCAGGAATTCAGGTGCTCACGAAACTCCGAGCATCATCCATCAACACTCCTCTGATGATCCTCTCGGGTATCAATGAGGTTCAACAGAAGGTCCGTTCGCTGATTGCAGGGGCGGATGACTACCTGACAAAGCCATTCCACCGAGACGAATTTCTTGCACGCCTGCGGACTTTGGTGCGTCGCTGCAACGGGACCGAAAACCGCACGGTCCGGGTCGGAGACCTCTGCATCGATCTGGATTCAAAAACGGTTGACGTCGCCGGGAAGCCCGTTCGTTTGACTGGCAAGGAATATGAGATCGTTGCGTTCTTGGCGAGCCGCCGTGGGTTCACCCTGTCAAAGGAAATGATCCTCAATCACCTTTACGGTGGGATGGACGAGCCCGAACTCAAGATCGTGGACGTCTTCATCTGCAAGGTGAGACGGAAAATCGCAGATGCATCGGGCGGAGCGAACTACATCGAGACGGTTTGGGGACGCGGCTACATGTTGAACAATGCCGAGCCATCCCTCCAAATGGTTTCCTAAGGCCGATTCTCTGCTGTCTTCGCGGATAGCTTGTCTCGGTCGCGCGGGCAGCTTGGCCCGGCTGAGCTGACGCCGGGCGCGCTTCAGCGCTCGCATCGGTGTTGCGGCTCATCTCCATGCCAACCACCTTGCCGAGTTCTCTGCCAGTGATCGGTTGCAGATTGGCGAAACTGAATCTGAGTCAGTGGCAGACCAGCGGTTGGTTGCGGCGCTGCCTACACCATTCGTATCGCGGGGCGCAGAAGATCGCCGATGCCGTGCGCGACGCCCCGCAGCACGACAAGCTCGGCCTCAACACTTTCTCGGGCTCCGGCATGTCAATTGCCTTTGCGAAAGGTCGCGGCGAGGCAGCGTGTTATCGATACGCGATTGGCGGAGATTTATATTGGCGTTACATCGTCATTCGACAGCAATTCACAGTTGAGTTGTTGTACAGACGGTAATCGCCAGCCGTCATGCTTCATGTTTGGCCTCGACAGCCTTGTGTTTTCGGGCAATTCCTTCCCGGCGGGTCTTCGGATACGCGCATCCGGCGGCTCAAAAGATGCAATCTTCGGGGATGCGACTATGGCGGCCGGAAACGTGAAATGGTTCAATACTGAGAAGGGTTTCGGGTTAATTCAGCCTTCGGATGGCGGCAAGGACGTGTTTGTACATATCGCGGCCGTGAAAGAGGCTGGCATGATGACTCTGACAGAAGGGCAGAAGGTAGCGTTCGATTTGAAGACCGAGCGCGGTAAAACAGCCGCAGGCTCGCTCCAACTCCTCTGATCACTCCAAGCCTCGCAGTAAGGGGAGAGCGGGTAGTAATTCAAAGCCTCTTGCGGGCTTCAGCGCCCGTGGGAACCCGAGAGCCACTTCAAAAACGCGGGCGCGCCGAATTGAAGTCCAGCTGGTATTTGCGCATCTCCTTGGTGTCGTCGCGCACTCGAATGCCGCAATCGAGATACTGCTGGTGTAGGCGCTTCAACGCCGTACGGTCCAGCCGCACGCCGAGCCCGGGTCCATCCGGCGGCGCAAGCGAGCCGTTCTCGATCTGGAGCTTGCCACCCTCAATCACCTCCTCGACCTGCCACGGGTAGTGTGTGTCGCAAGCATAGGCGAGGTTGGGGATCGTTGCGCCGACATGAGTCATCGCTGCCAGGCTGATGCCCATATGAGAATTCGAGTGCATCGAGATCCCGAAGCCGAAGACACGGCCGAGATGGGCCAGATGCTGGGTAGCGCGCAGGCCACCCCAATAATGGTGGTCGGACAGAACGACCTGAACGGCATTCAGGCGTATCGTTTCGGGAATATGACCGAAGGCGATCGTGACCATGTTGGTGGCGAGCGGCATCGGCGCGAATGTCGCGACCTGCCCCATCTCGGTGAGCGTCCTTGTCGGGTCTTCGAGATATTCGAGCAGCCCGACCAACTGCGGCATCACCCGCCGCGTCGTCTCGACCGACCAGCCGCCATTGGGGTCGATCCGCAGCGGGTGGTCCGGAAACGCCTTGCGCAGGTGCCGGAGCGTCTCGATCTCGAAATCGGGTTCGAACACGCCGGCCTTGAGCTTGATTGAGCCGAAGCCGAATTCCGCCACCATCCGGCGCGCCTGCTCGACCATCTGTTCATGGCTGAGCGCCTCGCCCCAATCATCGGCAGGATAGCCGGGATCATCCTTGTGCCGTTCGAACTTGTAGAACAGATAGGCGCTGTAGGGCACGCGGTCACGCAGCTTGCCGCCGAGCAGGTCGTAGAGCGGCCGGCCGGTGAGTTGGCCCTGCAGATCGAGGAAGGCGACTTCGAAGGCGGAGAGCGCCGAGGCGCGGGCCTTGTCGCCTGCGGGTGCAAAGGTTTGGCCGGGGTCGGGATTATCGCCCACCGCAGCATAGACGACCTGCGTCAAGCCATTCAGGTCGAACGGGTCGAGACCGATTAGCCCCGCCTTCGCCTTGTCGAGATTGGCCAGCGTCTCCAGATCGCCATAGCTCTCCCCGAGCCCGACATGGCCCTCCGCGGTTTCGACCTCGATGATGCTGCGCAGGGCCCAGGGTTCGTGCACGCCGTTGACGTTGAGGAGCGGCGGGTCGCGGAAGGCGATCGGAGTGACAC
>NZ_JBFTZN010000218.1:0-11009 GCF_056406775.1 Allobosea sp. P1_A7 | reverse complement strand
GGACGGAACCCATGCCGACATCGTGCTGAACCCGCTCGGCGTGCCGAGCCGCATGAATGTCGGTCAGATCCTGGAGACCCATCTGGGCTGGGCCGCTGCCGGTCTCGGCAAGCAGATCGCCAAGGCCATCGACGTCTACAAGAAGGCGCATGACGGCAAGGCTCTGCGGGCAAGCTTCGAGGCCGTGTATGGCGACAACGAGATCGTTGCGTCGATGGACGATGCGGAGCTGGTCGAGATGGGCCAGAACCTGCGCCGCGGCGTTCCGATCGCGACCCCGGTCTTCAACGGCGCCAAGGAGTCGGACATCGAGCATCTGCTCGAGCAGGCGGGGCTCAACAAGTCCGGTCAGGTCACGCTCTATGACGGACGGACCGGCGAGCCCTTCGATCGCAAGGTCACGGTCGGCTACATCTACATGCTGAAGCTGCACCACCTGGTCGACGACAAGATCCACGCGCGTTCGATCGGCCCGTACTCGCTCGTGACCCAGCAGCCGCTGGGCGGCAAGGCGCAGTTCGGCGGTCAGCGCTTCGGCGAAATGGAGGTCTGGGCGCTCGAAGCCTACGGCGCCGCCTACACCCTGCAGGAAATGCTGACGGTGAAGTCGGACGACGTGGCGGGCCGCACCAAGGTCTACGAGTCGATCGTGCGCGGCGAGGACAATTTCGAGGCGGGCATCCCCGAGAGCTTCAACGTTCTCGTCAAGGAAATGCGCTCGCTCGGCCTCAATGTCGAATTGATCAGCAACAAGCAGAAGCCGGGCGAATTGCCGCCGGCCGAAGCTGCCGAATAAGGGGGCGGGCCCAAACGGGCCGCCTCGAGACGAACACAGCATGCCGGCGACACTCACGCCGCCGGCTTATTCGCATGATGGCCGGGCAGGGCGGTTCACTCCCCCGCCGGCGGCAGGAGACAGGCGATGAAGCAAGAGGTCATGAACCTTTTCGGCCAGCAGCCGACACAGCAGGCGTTCGACGCGATCAAGATCTCGATCGCGAGCCCGGAAAAGATCCTGTCGTGGTCCTATGGCGAGATCAAGAAGCCCGAGACCATCAACTACCGTACCTTCAAGCCCGAGCGCGACGGCCTGTTCTGCGCCCGCATCTTTGGGCCGATCAAGGACTACGAGTGCTTGTGCGGCAAGTACAAGCGCATGAAGTTCAAGGGCGTGATCTGCGAGAAGTGCGGAGGAGGAGTATGTCCGCTGCCAGGAAGAGTATGGCGCTGACACCTTCACGGCGATGATCGGCGCGGAAGCCATCCGCGAGATGCTGCGCGCGCTCGATCTCGACAAGATCAACATGGATCTGAAGCACGAGATCGCGACGACGACCTCGGAGCTGAAGCCCAAGAAGCTGATGAAGCGCCTCAAGATCATCGAGGCGTTCCAGGAATCTGGCAACAAGCCGGAATGGATGGTGATGACCATCGTTCCGGTGATCCCGCCGGACCTGCGTCCGCTGGTGCCGCTGGATGGCGGCCGCTTCGCGACCTCGGATCTGAACGATCTCTATCGCCGCGTCATCAACCGCAATAATCGCTTGAAGCGCCTGATCGAGCTGCGTGCGCCGGACATCATCATCCGCAACGAGAAGCGGATGCTGCAGGAATCGGTCGACGCATTGTTCGACAACGGCCGCCGCGGCCGGGTCATCACGGGTGCCAACAAGCGCCCGCTTAAGTCGCTTGCCGACATGCTGAAGGGCAAGCAGGGCCGCTTCCGGCAGAACCTGCTGGGCAAGCGCGTCGACTATTCCGGCCGTTCGGTCATCGTCGTCGGCCCGGAGATGAAGCTGCACCAGTGCGGCCTGCCGAAGAAGATGGCGCTCGAGCTGTTCAAGCCGTTCATCTATGCGCGTCTCGATGCGAAGGGCTACTCGACCACGGTCAAGCAGGCCAAGAAGCTGGTCGAGAAGGAGAAGCCGGAAGTCTGGGATATCCTGGACGAGGTCATCCGCGAGCATCCGGTTCTGCTGAACCGCGCTCCGACGCTGCACCGTCTCGGCATCCAGGCCTTCGAGCCGGTGCTGATCGAAGGCAAGGCGATCCAGCTTCACCCGCTGGTCTGCGCCGCGTTCAACGCCGACTTCGACGGCGACCAGATGGCCGTGCACGTCCCGCTGTCGCTCGAGGCGCAGCTGGAAGCGCGCGTGCTGATGATGTCGACCAACAACATCCTGCACCCGGCGAACGGCCAGCCGATCATCGTGCCGTCGCAGGATATCGTGCTCGGCCTGTATTACCTCTCGATCATCTCGGATGGCGAGCCAGGCCAGGGCAAGATCTTCGGCGATTTCGGCGAACTCGAATACGCGCTGCACGAGAAGGTCGTGACGCTGCATTCGAAGATCAAATATCGCTGGACCGGCGTCGGCCAGGACGGCAAGTCCTACACCAAGATCTACGACACCACGCCCGGCCGCGTGATCCTCTCGACCGCGCTGCCTKAGCACCCGGCCGTGACCTTCGACGTCGTCAATCGCCTGATGACGAAGAAGGAGATCTCCGGAATGATCGACGCCGTCTATCGCGGCTGCGGTCAGAAGGAATCGGTCATCTTCTGCGATCGCGTCATGGGCCTCGGCTTCAAGCACGCCTTCAAGGCCGGCATCTCCTTCGGCAAGGACGACATGGTCGTGCCGGAGAACAAGTGGGAGATCGTCGACACCACCCGTGCGCTCGCCAAGGACTACGAGCAGCAGTACCAGGACGGCCTGATCACCCAGGGCGAGAAGTACAACAAGGTCGTCGACGCCTGGGCGAAGTGCTCCGACAAGCTCGCCCAGGAGATGATGGCGCGCATCTCGACCGTTAAGAAGGACGAGAACGGCCGCGATAAGCCGATCAACTCGATCTACATGATGAGCCACTCGGGTGCCCGTGGTTCGCCGGCCCAGATGCGCCAGCTCGCCGCCATGCGCGGCCTGATGGCCAAGCCGTCCGGCGAGATCATCGAGAGCCCGATCATCTCGAACTTCAAGGAAGGCCTGGACGTGCTCGAGTACTTCAACTCGACGCACGGTGCCCGTAAGGGTCTGGCCGATACCGCGCTCAAGACGGCGAACTCGGGTTATCTCACCCGCCGTCTCGTCGACGTGGCGCAGGATGCCATCATCTCCGAGGTCGATTGCGGCTCGGATAACGGCATCAAGATGCGCGCCATCATCGATGCCGGTCAGGTCGTGGCTTCGCTCGGCATCCGCATCCTCGGCCGCTCTGCGGCGGAGGATGTCACGGATATCGACGGCAACGTCCTCGTGCCGAAGGGTACGATGATCGAGGAAAGCCATATCGAGAAGATCAACGCTGCCGGCGTCCAGGAGGTGAAGATCCGTTCGGTTCTCACCTGCGAGACCAAGAACGGCGTCTGCGCCACCTGCTACGGGCGCGATCTTGCCCGCGGCACGCCCGTCAACATGGGTGAGGCGGTCGGCGTCATCGCGGCACAGTCGATCGGTGAGCCGGGTACGCAGCTCACCATGCGTACCTTCCACATCGGCGGCGCGGCGACGATCGCGGACCAGTCGTTCATCGAGTCCAATTTCGAGGGCACGGTGAAGATCCGCAACCGCAATGCGGCGCGCAACTCGGATGGTGACCTGATCGCCATGGCGCGCAACATCGCCATCGTGATCGTCGGTCCGGACGGCGCCGAGCGCGCGGTGCACCGTGTCCAGTTCGGCTCGAAGATGCGGGTCGACGAAGGCGACAAGGTCAAGCGCGGCCAGCGCCTGGCGGAGTGGGATCCCTATTCCCGCCCGATCCTGGCCGAGGTGGACGGCTCTGTCGGCTACGAGGATCTCGTGGACGGCATGTCGATCACCGAGACGACGGACGAGGCGACCGGCATCAGCAAGCGCGTCGTCATCGACTGGCGTGGGTCGGCCCGGACGTCGGATCTGCGTCCGGCGATCACGGTGCACGGCCCTGACGGCAAGGTTGCGAAGCTCGCCCGCGGTGGCGAAGCCCGCTACATCCTGCCCGTCGACGGCATCATCTCGATGGAGCCGGGCCAGATGACCAAGGCCGGCGACGTGCTCGCCCGTGTCTCGACCGACTCGGCCAAGACCCGTGACATCACCGGCGGTCTGCCGCGGGTGGCGGAACTGTTCGAGGCACGTCGTCCGAAGGACGCTGCGATCATTGCCGAAAAGGCCGGCGTCATCGGCTTCGGCAAGGACTACAAGAACAAGCGCCGGGTCACGCTGACCCCGCATGACGGCTCGGACGGGCTCGAGTACCTGATCCCGAAGGGCAAGCACATCCATCTCCAGGACGGCGACGTCGTCGAGATGGGCGACTACATCCTGGACGGCAATCCGGCTCCGCACGATATCCTGGCGATCAAGGGCGTCGAAGAGCTCGCGGCTTATCTCGTCAACGAGATCCAGGAGGTCTATCGCCTCCAGGGCGTGGGCATCAACGACAAACACATCGAGGTCATCGTCCGGCAGATGCTGCAGAAGATCGAGATCACCGAGTCCGGTGATACCGACATCATCACCGGCGACCAGATCGATCGGATCGAACTGGAGGAGATCAACGCCAAGATGCGCGAAGAGGGCAAGAAGCCGGCCAGCGGCGTTCCGGTCCTGCTCGGCATCACCAAGGCGAGCTTGCAGACGCGCTCCTTCATCTCGGCGGCGTCGTTCCAGGAGACCACCCGCGTCCTCACCGAGGCGGCGGTCAACGGCAAGTACGATACCCTCGAAGGCCTCAAGGAGAACGTCATCGTCGGCTCGCTCATCCCGGCCGGCACGGGCGCCCAGGTTGCCCGTATCAAGCAGGTGGCGTTGCGCCGCGACGATCTGATCGTCGGCCAGAAGGCGGATGCGGCGGCCAAGGCTGCAGCTGCTGCGGCGGTGCTTCCGGCCGCCGAATAAGGCGCTGCCGAACACGACTTGCGAAAGGGCCGCCTTCGGGCGGCCCTTTTTGTTTGGCGCAGGCTCTCCGGCCTGTTCATGGCGGCCTCAGCTACGAAAGGAGAATTTCGCCTCCGCGACCAGCTGTGATCTAACATGTTAATCAGTTGGGAGTTCGTCGATGGACGGTCAGCGCTTTGTCAGTGCGGTGGAGGCGGTCTATGCGGCCGCGGCCACGCCGTCGCTTTGGCCCGCCGCTCTGCAGGCCATTGCCGATTGCTTCGACGATGTCGGCGCCGTGATGATCTACCAGCGGGACGATGGCAGCTACGGGATCATTGTCTCGCCGAGCCTCGCCGAGGGGCAGAAGGAGTATGACCGGGACGAATGGTGGCGGCACGATGTGCGCTTCGCCMGCTCGCGCGAGAGGGGATACCTGACCCGGAGCGATGCGATCACCGAACGTCACATCGCAACGTCCGAGGAACTCGAAACCCTGCCGTTCTACAGCCAGTTCCTCAAGCGCCAGGGGCTGAAATGGTTCGCAGGCGTCAGCATCTCGCCGGACCCCCATGTCGCCGTTGCGCTCTCGATCCAGCGCGCCGACAGCAAGCCAGCCTTCGCCGAGGAGGAGCTCGCAGCACTCAGCCAGCTGGGGCGGCATGTCGAGAATGCGCTCAGGCTCGGCATCCGCCTGATCACCGCGGAAGCGACCCAGCAGTCACTGGCCGACGTGCTGGCGCGGCTGAGCGTCGGGGTGTTCTTGCTCGATGCAACCGGTCACGTGATTTTCGCAAACCCCGTCGCGGAGCAGTTATGCGGTGATGCGCTGCTGATCTCGCAAGGTCGACTGGCGGCGCGCTCCGTCCTGCAGCAGGAGGCCTTGTCCGAAGCGATCGCACGAGCGGGCGCGGCGAGTGCCGATACCTTGACGGCGGTGCCGCGGCCGCTGCTGATCCCCGGACTGGATCGAGACGGGACGCTTGCCGTGCATGTCCTGCCGGTCTGCACACCCACTGCCACGGGCGTAGAGCGCATGCTCTCAGAGACCAGTGTGATTGCCGTCGTGACCAGCGCGCAGCCAGGCGAGCCCGCCGATCCGGCGCTCGTGCGCGACCTGTTCGGCCTCACATTGGCCGAGGCCCGGATCGCTGCGCTCGTCGGCGCAGGACTTGCCCCTCGCAACGCGTCCCAGGCCCTGGGAATCTCGGAGGAGACGGCGCGGACCACGCTCAAGCGCGTCTTCGCCAAGGTGGGCGTTTCCCGCCAGAGCGAGCTATCCGCCCTGCTGGCCAGACTGGTGCTGCGCTAGCCCCGTTCGGCTGATGAGATCATACTGCGGCAATCGCACCCGAAGATCACCGATCCCAAATGGGAGTTGCCTGGACCGCAACCCGTCGACGCATGATTGGTTGGGAAGAGGGGAGTGGCTATGGTGGTGTTGCGCGGCGTTTCGCTCTACCTTGGCCTGACGGCATTGGTGATCTTCACCCTCAGCCGCCTGCCGACCTCCGGGGGGCCATGACGGCCGAGCCGGCCCTTAGCAGGGTGGTGGTTAACGCTTTCGCTGCGAATGCGAATTCGGGGTTGACGCGAATCTCCACCTGAGTCATAAGCGCGCCACTGTCGACGGTTGTCGGACACGTTTGTCGCTTGCCTCTGCTGCGAGCGAATTTCGCGACCGAAACGCCGTCGTAAATTCCTGCGTCGATTGACGACATGGCAAGACGCATGAATRCGGACGAGTTCCGTGTTCCTCTGCATGGCGAGCGCGCCTGAGGCCCCCGAGGGGAGCCGACGGCGCGGCTTCGTTTATGTCATGGCTTTGACCGGTTCGGGGAGCGACCGAAAAGAATTCCAACCGCTCAGTGGAGCGAGAGGCCAGAATGCCGACAATCAGCCAGCTGATCCGCAAGCCGCGCTCGCCCGTCAAGGCGCGCAACACCGCTCCGGCGCTTGAGTCCTGCCCGCAGAAGCGTGGCGTTTGCACCCGCGTCTATACAACCACTCCGAAGAAGCCGAACTCGGCGCTTCGTAAGGTTGCCAAGGTGCGTTTGACCAACGGCTTCGAGGTCATTGGCTACATCCCGGGTGAAGGTCACAACCTTCAGGAACACTCCGTGGTGATGATCCGCGGCGGTCGCGTCAAGGACTTGCCCGGCGTGCGCTACCACATCCTGCGCGGTGTGCTCGATACGCAGGGCGTCAAGAACCGCAAGCAACGCCGTTCGAAGTACGGCGCCAAGCGTCCTAAGTGATTTTCTGCCCGACCGCCGAGGCTTGATGCTGAGGCGGTTCGCAGCTTTTGAGATTTGACCGGAGACTAGACGATGTCCCGCCGCCATAGCGCCGAAAAACGCGAAGTTATCCCGGACCCGAAGTTCGGTGATATCGTGGTCACGAAGTTCATGAACTCCGTGATGTACGAAGGTAAGAAGTCGACCGCAGAGCGGATCGTCTACGGCGCTTTCGACATCATCGAAGGCAAGACGAAGAGCGACCCGCTTTCCGTCTTCAAGAGCGCGCTCGAGAACGTCGCCCCGGCGATCGAGGTTCGCTCGCGTCGTGTCGGTGGCGCGACCTACCAGGTTCCGGTCGAGGTTCGCACCGAGCGCCGTCAGGCGCTGGCGATCCGCTGGCTGATCTCGGCTGCTCGCGGCCGTAACGACAAGACCATGGTTGAGCGTCTCTCGGCCGAGCTGATGGACGCGGCGAACAACCGCGGCAACGCGGTGAAGAAGCGTGAAGACACGCACCGGATGGCGGAAGCCAACCGCGCCTTCTCGCATTACCGCTGGTAATCCGCGGCACCCGACGAAAGACAGAGCACTCTCATGCCCCGTTCCCATCCCATCGATCGGTACCGCAACTTCGGTATCATGGCGCATATCGACGCCGGCAAGACGACGACGACCGAGCGTATCCTGTTCTATACCGGCAAGTCGCATAAGATCGGCGAAGTTCATGATGGCGCGGCCACCATGGATTGGATGACGCAGGAGCAGGAGCGTGGCATCACGATCACCTCCGCCGCGACGACCTGCCTGTGGCGCGACCATCGCCTGAACATCATCGACACCCCTGGCCACGTCGACTTCACCATTGAAGTCGAGCGTTCGCTGCGCGTGCTCGATGGTGCCGTCTGCGTGCTCGACGGCAACCAGGGCGTCGAGCCCCAGACTGAGACCGTCTGGCGCCAGGCCGACAAGTACGACGTTCCGCGCGTCGTCTTCGTCAACAAGATGGACAAGATCGGCGCCGATTTCTATCGCTGCGTCCAGGACATCATTGACCGCGTCGCCGGCAAGCCGGTCTGCCTGCAGATCCCGATTGGTTCGGAGGCGGAATTCGCCGGCGTCATCGACCTGGTGAAGATGAAGGCGATCGTCTGGAACGGCGAAGCGCTGGGCGCCTCCTTCGAAGAGAAGGAGATCCCTGCCGATCTCGCCGACAAGGCTGCCGAGTATCGTGGCAAGCTGGTCGAAGCCGCCGTCGAGATGGACGATGCGGCGATGGAAGCCTATCTCGAAGGCACCGAGCCGTCTGCCGACACGCTGCGCCAGCTGGTCCGCACCGCGGTCCAGCGTCGCGCCTTCCACCCCGTGCTCTGCGGCTCGTCCTTCAAGAACAAGGGCGTTCAGCCCCTGCTCGACGCGGTCGTCGATTACCTGCCGTCGCCGGTCGATCGTGGCGACATCAAGGGCATCGATTTCAAGACCGAAGAAGAGACCGTTCGTCATCCGCGCGACGAAGATCCCTTCTCAATGCTCGCCTTCAAGATCATGGACGACCCCTTCGTCGGCACGATCACCTTCTGCCGCGTCTACTCGGGCAAGATCGAGACCGGCGCCGGCGTGATCAACTCGACGCGCGACAAGAAGGAACGTGTCGGTCGCATGCTGCTGATGCACGCGAACAACCGTGAAGACATCAAGGAGGCTTTTGCCGGCGACATCGTCGCCCTGGCCGGCCTCAAGGATGTCCGTACCGGCGACACGCTGTGCGACCCGACCCATGCGGTCATCCTGGAGCGGATGGAGTTCCCCGAGCCGGTCATCACGATCGCGATCGAGCCGAAGTCCAAGGCCGACCAGGAGAAGCTGGGCCTGGCCCTGTCGAAGCTCGCGAACGAGGATCCGTCCTTCCGCGTCTCGACCGATCAGGAGAGCGGCCAGACCATCCTGAAGGGCATGGGCGAACTGCATCTCGACATCAAGGTCGACATCTTGAAGCGCACCTACAAGGTCGACGCCAATATCGGCGCGCCTCAGGTTGCCTATCGCGAGACGCTGACCAAGAAGGCTGAGGTCGACTACACCCACAAGAAGCAGACCGGTGGTACGGGCCAGTTCGCCCGCGTCAAGCTGGTCATCGAGCCGAACGAGACCGGCAAGGGCTTCGAGTTCGAGTCGAAGGTCGTCGGCGGCTCGGTGCCGAAGGAATACATCCCCGGCGTCGAAAAGGGCCTGAACTCGGTTATCGGTTCGGGCGTGCTCGCCGGCTTCCCGGTGGTGGACGTCAAGGTGACGTTGATCGACGGTGCCTTCCACGAAGTCGACTCGTCGGCCCTGGCCTTCGAAATCGCCTCGCGGGCTGCACTTCGCGAAGGTCTGCAGAAGGGCGGTTCCGTGCTGCTCGAGCCGATCATGAAGGTCGAAGTCGTGACCCCGGAAGACTATACCGGTTCGGTCATCGGCGATCTGAACTCGCGTCGTGGCCAGATCCAGGGCCAGGACATGCGCGGCAACGCCGTCGTCGTCAACGCGATGGTGCCGCTGGCGAACATGTTCGGCTATGTCAACCAGCTGCGCTCGTTCAGCCAGGGACGCGCCAACTACACGATGCAGTTCGACCACTACGAGCAGGTTCCTTCGGCGGTCGCCGCCGAGGTTCAGGCCAAGTACGCCTGATCCACCCATTCGACTGAACATTTGAACAAGATCTGACGGAGGCTACGATGGCCAAAGAGAAGTTTGCGCGGACGAAGCCGCACTGCAATATCGGAACGATTGGTCACGTTGACCATGGCAAGACGTCTTTGACGGCTGCGATCACGAAGGTTCTGGCCGAGTCGGGCGGYGCGTCGTTCACGGCGTATGACCAGATCGACAAGGCGCCKGAGGAGAAGGCTCGCGGCATCACGATCTCGACGGCTCACGTCGAGTACGAGACTGCGAACCGTCACTATGCGCATGTCGACTGCCCCGGCCACGCCGACTACGTGAAGAACATGATCACGGGTGCGGCGCAGATGGACGGCGCGATCCTGGTCGTGTCGGCTGCCGAYGGCCCGATGCCGCAGACCCGCGAGCACATCCTGCTGGCGCGCCAGGTCGGCGTTCCGGCGCTGGTGGTGTTCATGAACAAGGTCGACCTGGTCGACGACGCGGAGCTGCTCGAGCTGGTCGAGATGGAGATCCGCGAGCTTCTGTCGAAGTACGACTTCCCGGGCGACGAAATCCCGATCACCAAGGGTTCGGCCAAGGTCGCGCTGGACAATGGCGACAAGGCGATCGGCCATGACGCGGTCGTGGCGCTGATGAAGACGGTCGACGACTACATCCCGCAGCCGGCGCGTCCGCTGGACCTGCCGTTCCTGATGCCGGTCGAAGACGTGTTCTCGATCTCGGGCCGTGGCACGGTGGTGACCGGTCGCGTCGAGCGCGGCATCGTCAAGGTCGGCGAGGAAATCGAGATCGTCGGCCTGAAGGACACCGTGAAGACGACGGTGACCGGCGTCGAGATGTTCCGCAAGCTGCTCGACCAGGGCCAGGCTGGCGACAACATCGGCGCGCTGCTGCGCGGCACGAAGCGCGAGGACGTCGAGCGCGGCCAGATTCTGTGCAAGCCGGGTTCGGTGAAGCCGCACACCAAGTTCAAGGCTGAGGCCTACATCCTGACGAAGGAAGAGGGCGGCCGCCATACGCCGTTCTTCACCAACTACCGCCCGCAGTTCTACTTCCGCACGACGGACGTGACCGGCGTGGTGCACCTGCCTGAGGGCACCGAGATGGTGATGCCTGGCGACAACATCACCATGGAAGTGCACCTGATCGTGCCGATCGCGATGGAGGAGAAGCTGCGCTTCGCCATCCGCGAAGGCGGCAGGACCGTCGGCGCCGGCGTCGTCGCCAGCATCATCGC
>NZ_JBFTZN010000217.1:0-10453 GCF_056406775.1 Allobosea sp. P1_A7 | reverse complement strand
GGCCGGGGTCGGTCGCCGCGACGATGCGGTGAATCTTCAGCTTGCCCTCTGCGCTGACCGAAACCTCTGCGACCGCCGCGACATAGGAGCCAAAACCCATGGTCTGGCAGATGCCGCGATAGACCCCGGCCGGCAGGGTCTTGCCCCATTCCGCCTTCTCGGCGACCGCATTGAGAACTGCCAGATGCTTGGGATGGTTCTTCATCAGCGCCCGGCGGAATTCGAGCGGGTCCCTGCCCGCCGCATGGGCGAGCTCGTCCATGAAGCATTCGAGATAGATCGTGTTCTGGTTCAGGTTCACGCCGCGCCAGAAGCCGGGCGGCACATGAGGATTGCGCATCGCATGGTCGATCAGCAGATCCGGGATGCCATATCCGATCGAAGCCTCCGGCCCCGGTGGATTGAGGCCCTGGAAGACGGCGGGGTCACGCCCGTTCTGGATATTCTGCGGGAAGATGCCGGCCACGATCGACTGGCCGGAAATGCGCATGTGCAGCCCGGTCAGATTGCCATCCTTGTCGAGCCCGGCGGTCAGTTTGCACTGCGTCACCGGGTGGTAGCGGCCATGCAGCATGTCCTCCTCGCGCGACCAGACCAGCTTGATCGGCGTGCCGGGAATCTGCTTGGCGATGGCAACCACTTGCCTGACCCAGTCATGCACCGCGCCGCGCCGGCCAAACCCGCCGCCAAGATCGATCTTGTAGGCCTCGCATTTGGCGATCGGCAGTCCCGAGGCTTCGGACGCCGCAGCCAGCGCCGCCTCCCCGTTCTGGGTCGGGGTCCAGACCTCGCAACGCTCCGGCGTGTAGCGCGCCGTCGCGTTCATCGGCTCCATCGTGGCGTGGTTCTGGAAGGGGTAGGAATAGACCGACTCGACGACACGCGCCGCCTTGGCGATCGCAGCCTTCGCGTCTCCGACCTGGTTGCCGATGACGGCTTCGGGCGCATCGAGACCTTCCTTGAGCCAGGCAGCGATGCTCTCGCTCGAGACCTTGGCATTCTCGCCATTGTCCCACTCGATCGGCAGCGCATCGAGCGCCGTCTTCGCCTGCCACCAGGTCTCGGCGACGACGGCGACGGCCGTCTCGCCCACCGGCACGACATGCGTCACACCCGGCATGGCCCTGACCTTGGCGGCGTCAAAACTCTTCACCTTGCCGCCGAAGACCGGGCAGTCCTTGATTGCGGCATTGAGCATGCCGGGCATCTTCAGATCGATGCCGTAGATCTTGGCGCCATTGGTCTTGTCGACCGTGTCGAGCCGCTTCAGCGGCTTGCCGGCAATCGTCCAGTCCTTCGGATCCTTGAGCGGAACATCCTTGGGAGCCTCGAGCTTCGACGCCGCCTCGGCGACCTGCCCATAGCGCAGCGAGCGGCCGGAAGCCTTGTGCGTGATGATGCTCTTCTCGGCGGAGCACTCCGCCGCCGGCACGCTCCACTGGTTCGCGGCAGCCTGGATCAGCATCATTCGCGCCGCCGCGCCGCCCTTGCGGACATACTCATGCGATTCCCGGATGCCACGGCTGCCACCCGTCGAAAAATTGCCCCAGACGCGGTTGCGCGCGACGTTCTGGCCCGGCGTCGGATATTCGGTCGTCACCCTGGCCCAGTCGCAGTTCAGTTCCTCGGCGACGAGCTGGGCGAGCCCCGTCAGCGTCCCCTGCCCCATTTCGGAGCGGGCGATGCGGATCACCACCTTGTCGTCGGGATGGACCACCACCCACGCATTGATTTCCTTGACGGCCCCCTGCGCCATCGCCTCGCCAGCGAACGGTATGGCAAAGCCGAAGGTGAAGGCCCCGGCCGCCGCAGCGGAGCCGGCGAGCATGGTGCGGCGGGACAGGGTCGCAGATGTGTCAGCCGAGGCAGAAATCATATCGTCCTCCAGATTCCGTCAGGGAAGCAGGGGAGCAAGGGCACCTGGCCCGTCGCGCTCGACCCTACCCAGGCAAAACGTGAAACATGCGGACCGACGCTCGGTCGGGTCGACGCGAAGAGGCTTAGCCGCGGCCGAGCGTGCCGCTGGCCGCCACATCCAGGATTGCCGCCTTGACCCGCGTATAGGTGCCGCAACGGCAGATATTGGTCATTTCATTCGCGATGTCCGCTTCGCTCGGCTTGGGATTGGCCTGGAGGAGCGCAGCAGCGGCCATGATCATACCGCTCTGGCAGTAGCCGCATTGCGGAACATCATGAGCGATCCAGGCTTTCTGCACCGGATGCGATCCATCCGGCGAAAGCCCTTCGATGGTGACGATCTTCTGTTCCGCCGAAACGGCGCTCACGGGGAGAGCGCAGGAGCGCGTCGCGACCCCGTCGATATGCACGGTACAGGCACCGCATTGCGCGACGCCGCAGCCATATTTCGTTCCGGTCAGGCCGATCTGTTCGCGTATCACCCAAAGCAGCGGCGTGTCGCCATCGACCGCCACATCCAGCACTTTGCCGTTTATGCTCAGCTTCGCCACCGCAACCTCCCGGTTCGATTTCAGAAGAGTGGCGAGAGAGCCAGCGCGCCTCGCCAGGAGTCCACCGAGCCAACGGGCACGCGGACAGATTGTATTTAGATGAGATTGAAATCCAGAAAGCGACCTTGAGCCAATGCCAAAAGTGCGAGCGCCGCACCCGTTTCCCAGACGCTCCGCTCCGGGATGACCTGTACGATCCCAGCAGGATCGACCCAAAAATGCGCAATCAGCCCCCTGATTGCCATGATCACGTCCTGATTATCGACGATCAGGGCAATCCTCGCATTTCGCTGACTGCTCCATTTCTCACATCAATGTGATGAATCAGGCGCCAGTTCGGCATTCCCAGCAACAAGGTGCCGTCCTTGCCCCATCCGACGCATTTTCCGATCTCGCCTTGCCTTACGCAGCTGGAGAGGGCGAGGTGCGGCATCGCGTCGAATCAGCCTGAACGAGCCAGGATCGCCATGACGGCCCTCGCCATACGAGAGGTTTCCATCGCCACAGCGTGGCGCGCCGCACTGGCGGCGCTTGGGCTTCTGGCCATAGCCCTGATCTTTGCCGCACAGAGCTGGGCCCAGGCTCCCGATCCGGCCCCGGCCAGGACTCGTCTCGACGCAGCGCGTGCCGAACTCGCCCAGATCGAGACCCTCTTCGCCAATCCGAATGCGACCGATGCCGAGCTGCAGCGCCACCGGCTCAGGCTGCAGCCTCTGCTCGAACAGCTCCGCCATATCACCGAGGAACAGGCTCCGAAGACCGAGCAGGCCAAGTTGCGCATCGAGCAGCTCGGCCCGAAGCCCGACGCAAAGGCGCCGGCCGAATCCGCCGAAGTCGTCCGCGAGCGCGAAACGCGAGAGAAGGCGTTTGCCGACGCTGACGAGACTTTGAAGATCTCGCGCTCGGCCCTTCTCCAGGCAGAACAGCTTCTGGCCAGCATCGGCGACCGGCGCCGCGACCTCTTCGCCAAGGCCTTGTTCGCGCCGGGGCCCGCCATCGTCAACCCGGAGCTCTGGGGCGCGGCACTGTCGACCTCGCCGGAGGACATGCGCGCGTCCGGCCTGATCTTCGGGGACTGGCTCTCCGTCGTCGTCGAAGCATCCAGCACGGCCCGCGGAGCGCTTGTCGCTGTCGCCCTCCTCGGCGCGATCCTGCTCTACGTCGCCCGTGCACGCTACCTGCCGCGCTTTGCGGAACGGCTCGATCCAACAGGCGATACCAACAGCTTGCGCTGCCTTCACGTCGCGCTCGCCCATATCGTGGCCGGTGCGGCCCCGCCGGCGCTCGCAAGCTGGTTGATCTACGCCGCGCTCAAAACTGCGGGCCTCCTGCCGCCACGCATCCAGCCGGTCATCTGGGCGATCGTCGTCGGGCTCGCGATCTTCGCTTTCGTCCAGGCATTGGCCGACGCGCTGTTTGCTCCCAACAAGCCGCAGCGGCGCCTTGTCAGCGTCATGGACTCGACGGCCCGGACCGTGGTCTGGATCGCGGCGTCGCTCGCGCTCGTTGTATCGACCGGCAAGGTGCTCGAGGCCTGGCTCCAGGCCATCGCCGCCAGCCTGGCATCGTCGATTGTCGTCCGCGGCGTGGTTGTGCTCGTCTTCGCGGCGGTCCTGATCGCCGGGCTTTACCAGCTTCGCGACGACAAGGAAGTCGAGGAGGAGGCCTGTCTCGGCCCCTATGTGGCAGTCGATGGCGCCTCGCTCGGGCCGATCCGTATCTTCGGCTGGATCGTCGGCCTCGTCATCGCATTGGCTGCATTGACGGGCTATGTCGTCTTCGCCTCCTTCCTGACCGAGCAGGTGCTCTGGCTCGGCATTCTCGCCTGCCTGTTCGTCCTTGCCTACCAGCTGCTCGATCTCGGCATCAGCGAGCTCTTGACCGGCAACGGACATTTCGCGCTGACCCTGAAGGCCGGCGTCGGCATCCGGGGCTCGGCGCTGCAGAAGATCGCCGTCATCGTCACCGGGCTGCTCAAGCTCGTGCTGATCGTGGTGACGTTGATGCTCGCGCTGGCCCCCTGGGGCCTGGAATCGGTCGATTTCCTGACATCGCTGCGCGCCGCCTTCTTCGGTTTCCAGGTCGGCGGCGTCACGATCTCGCTGTCCTCGATCATCGTCTCCGGGTTGCTCTTCGCGCTCGCCCTGACGGCGACACGCGGCGCCCAGGGCTGGCTTGAAGGCAAGTTCCTGCCGACGACGCAGCTCGATACCGGTTTGCGCAACTCGATCATCACCGCCGCCGGCTATCTCGGCTATGCCGCAGCCGTCGCGCTCTCCGTCTCTGCGCTGGGTCTCAGCCTCGAACGCCTGACCCTCGTCGCCAGCGCCCTCTCCGTCGGTATCGGTTTTGGCCTGCAGTCCGTGGTCTCGAATTTCGTCTCGGGGCTGATCCTGCTGTGGGAGCGCCCGATCCGGGTCGGCGATCAGGTCGTGGTCGGCGACGCGGAAGGCATCGTCAAGCGCATCAATGTCCGCTCGACCGAGATCGCGACCTTCGATCGCTCGACCGTGATCGTGCCGAACTCCAACCTCGTCTCGGGTGTGGTCAGGAACCGGGTGCGCGCCGATCGCACCGGCCGCTCGCTGATCTCGATCACCGTGCCCAGGAGTTTGGACGCGTCCGACGTGCGCACGATGCTCGCCGAGGCCGCCCACTCCCATGGCGACGTGTTGCAGAAGCCGCCGCCAACCGTGCAGTTCAAGAAGATCGGCACCTCGACGATGGATTTCGACCTGATCTGCGTCGTCGCGGATGTCGACATCGTCGGCCGCGTCACCAGCGATCTCAACTTCGCCATTCACAAGCGCCTGACCGAAATGGAAGGGCCGGCAGCCGGCGCAGAGCTGCTCGTCAAGGGCCTCGACGGCATCGAACAATCGCTCGGAGACATCGCCGCCGCCGTCGGGCGCGAAACAAAGCCTTCGCATCGCAAGAAAGCCGTAACCACCGCGCGCGCATCAAGGCCCCGCCTCCTCAACGGTGAGACGGGGGAGGAGGAGGAGCCGGAGGAGCAGGTGCGGCGCGAAACCACGCACGCGCCCGAGCCGGCCAAGGATGCGTCCAAGGACGACAGCAAGGAATGATGCGATGCCCAAGCCTTTCCGTGCAGCCGCCGTGGCGCACCGAACCGTGACCTGCCCCGCCCTCGTCGCCGGTGCGCTCGCCGTCTTCGGCATTGCCGGCTGCACCGAGCCTGCCCGGACCAGCCAGCCCGCTTTCTACCGCGATCTCGGCTCGCCCTCGGCCCGGGTCGATGCAAATGAGGCGCGCGCCATGATCTCGGCCTACCGGATGAACCACGGGCTCGGCACGCTGAAGCTTGATCCGGCCCTGGTCGAGGCTGCCGAGCAGGAGGCCGGCGCCATGGCCGCGGCCGACAAGCCAGTCCAGGCCGAAGCCGTCAAGGCGCGGCTGGCGCGGGCCGGCCAGCCGGGAGCGGAAGCCAATCTGTCCGCCGGCTATCGGCGGTTGGCCGAAGCTTTCTCGGGCTGGCGCGACTCGCCACAGCACGACCGTGTCATGAAGACGCCGGGCGCCACCCGCATGGGCATTGCCACCGCCTATGCGCCGGGCTCGAAATATCAGGTCTACTGGGCACTGATCCTCGCCCCCTGAGGCAAGGCTGACGCGCTGAGACGAAGCTGCCTCAGGGTTTCGCGCCGAAGGGCAGCGGCGGTGCATCCGCCTTGAGGACGATCCCGACACGGCGGTTATAGGCGAGATAAGGATTGTCCTTGATCAGCGGCTCGGTGTCGCCCTTGCCGGTGACGGAGGCGAAGCGGTCATCCGGGACACCCGTATTGCTGAGGATCTCGCGGACCGCCGCGGCACGCGCCACCGAAAGCTCCCAGGGATTGCCTTCCGGGGCCGCTCCGGGACGTGGCGCCGCCGTATGGCCCGTGATCGCGATCTTGTTGGACATCCGCCGCAGCGTCGGGGCGACGGCCGCGAGCAGCTTGCGCATGCGCTCGTTCGGCTGCGCCGAGCCCTCGGCAAACATCGCCCGCCCATCCTGATCGACGAGCTGGATATCGATGCCCGCCTCGGAAACCTCCACCAGGATGTTACGCGAGAGCTCGGCGATCTCCGGCATCTCGCGCAGGGCCTGCCGGAGCGAGGCGGCCGCGAGCGCAAAGCCACGGTCATGCGTCGCCGAGACCAGGCCGTCTTCCTTCTGCTGGTTGTGGTTGGGCGCTGTCGTGTCGGACGCRTCGCTGAGCGGCCGGATATAGGCGTTCTTGATATGGGTCTTGGTCGGGATGCCGTCGACCTCGACGATGCCGGCGAGCCGCATGTCGGTCTGTGTGCCAAAAGCCTCGCGCATCGAGCCCGCGACGATCTGGAGCTTGTTCTTGTCCTGGCTCGAATAGGCCGCGACCATGACGAAGAACGCCATCAGCAGCGCCATCAGATCGGCGAAGGTCACGAACCAGCCGTGACCGCCATGGCCGCCGCGATTTTTCTTCGCCATCGCTCAGGTTTCCGTCAGGCAGCTTGGGCCATCTCGGCCCGATGATGGTCGGGGAGATAGGCGAGCAGCATTTCGCGCACCAGCGTCGCGCTCTTGGCATCGCGCATCTGCAGGACGCCGTCGATGATCAGCGTGCGCGAGATCTCTTCTTCCTCGAGCTTGATATGCAGCTTGTCGGCGATTGGCAGCGTGAACATGTTCGCGACCATCGCTCCATAGAGCGTCGCGAGCAGCGCCGTCGCCATGGCGGGGCCAAGCTTGGACGGGTCGCTCATATTGGCGAACATCGTCACCATGCCGAGAATCGTGCCGATCATGCCCCAGGCCGGGGCGCAGTCGCCGATGGCGCGATAGACCTTCGAACCCTCGTCGAGCCGCTGCAGGAAGTTGTCGCGGTCACGCTCCATCGTGTCGCGGATGAACTCCTTGTCATAGCCGTCGGCGATGTAGCGCAGGCCCTGGGCCAGGAACGGATCGGAGACCTCGACGTTTTCCAGCGCGACGGGGCCGCTCTTGCGGGCGATCTCGGCGACGCGCGTGATCTCGTCGATCAACTCGCGCGGATGGATCGAGCGCATCGTGAAGGCGAAACGGAAGCCCATCGGAATGCCATGGGCAATCACGGAGAACGGGAAGCGCAGCATGGTCGCGGCCGAGGCACCACCGAAGATGATGATCGCGGCGTGCTTATCCCAATAGGCGGCAAAATTGCCACCATCGATCATGATCAGCGAAATGATTGTCGCGATACCGCCCAGAATGCCGACGCCGGTTGCGATATCCATTTAAGCCATCCTGATCCACGCAGATCCAGCACCCGCGCAGCGCCCTGTCTTGGCAGTCTGGTAACCATAGCGGGAGCGGTTTGAACGAAGCGTTAAGCTTGAGCACTTGCTCAGGCCCGCGGCTCGGATAATGCTCCGCGGATGTCCTTGTTTGCGCTCTATGCCCGCGTCCTCGGCGAACTCGGCCCCGAAAAGCGGCTGGGGCTGATCCTTGCGCTCGCCAATATCCTGCTGGCGGCCGCAGCCTTCGCCGAGCCGATTCTGTTCGGCACGCTGATCGACAGGTTGACCAGCATCCAGAGCTCCGGCCAGCGACCAAACTGGAGCGACATCGATGTCCTGATCGCGGCTTGGGTCGGCTTCGGGCTCTTCAATATCGGAGCCAGCGTCTTCGTCGCCCTCCATGCCGACCGGCTGGCCCATCGCCGCCGCCTCGCCGTGATGGCCGACTATTTCGAGCATGCCCTGACCCTGCCGCTGGCCTACCACACCCAGACTCATTCCGGCCGGGTGCTCAAGGTGATGCTGGAAGGCACCAGCGGCATGTGGGCGCTATGGCTCTCCTTCTTCCGCGAACACTGCGCCAGCTTCGTCGCGCTCTTCATCCTGCTGCCCTTCACCCTCTGGAAGAACTGGCAGCTCGGGCTGCTGCTGATCRGCCTCGTCGTGCTCTTTGGCACGCTGACGGCCTTCGTGCTGCGCAAGACCGAAAAGCTCCAGAGCAATGTCGAAGGTTACCACTCCAACCTTGCCGAACGCGCCTCGGACGCGCTCGGCAATGTCCCGGTGATCCAGAGCTTCACCCGCATCGAAGCGGAGGTACGCGGCCTGCGCTCCACCATCGCCAGCCTGCTGGAGGCGCAGCTTCCGGTGCTGTCCTGGTGGGCGATCGCGACGGTGGCAACCCGCGCCTCGGCAACGCTCACCGTGCTGGCGATCTTCGTCGTCGGCACCTGGCTCCTGATGATGGGGCAGACAACCGTCGGTGAAATCGTCACCTTCATGGGCTTCGCCACCATGCTGGTCGGCCGGCTTGAGCAGATCGTCTCCTTCGTGAACTTCATCTTCATGCAGGCGCCGAAGATGCGCGAATTCTTCGGGGTGCTCGACACCATGCCGGCCGTGCGCGATCTCCCGGGCGCGCCCGATGTCGGCCGCCTCGAGGGCCGCATCACCTTCGATGACGTTTCGTTCTCCTATGACGGCAAGCGCGCGGCGGTCGCCGACGTGTCCTTCGCCGTCGAGCCCGGCGAGACCATCGCCATTGTCGGCTCGACCGGCTCCGGCAAGTCGACCACGCTCGGCCTGCTGCACCGCGCCTTCGATCCGCAATCCGGCCGTATCCTCGCCGATGGCAGTGATATTCGGGACATCTCGCTGCTCAGCCTGCGCCGCAATATCGGCGTCGTCTTTCAGGAGCCGATGCTCTTCGCTCGCTCGATCCGCGAGAATCTCACCGTCGGCAAGCCCGACGCGACCGATGCCGAGATGCTTGAGGCGCTCGACCGGGCCCAGGCGACCGAAGTCATGGCGCGCCAGACCGACGGGCTCGACACCCTGGTTGGCGAACGCGGCCGCACGCTGTCTGGCGGCGAGCGCCAGCGCCTTTCGATCGCGCGCGCGCTCCTCAAGAACCCACCGATCCTGATTCTCGACGAAGCCACCTCCGCGCTCGACGCTGCCACGGAAGTGAAGCTCCAGAAGGCGCTCGACGAGGTGATGAAGGGCCGCACGACTTTCGTCATTGCGCACCGCCTGGCCACCATCCGCAACGCCAACCGGATTCTCGTTTTCGAGCAGGGCCGCGTCATCGAGATGGGCTCCTTCGACGAACTCGTCGCCAGGGGCGGACGCTTCGCCGCGCTGGCGCGGGCGCAGTATCTCGTCACCGACAAGCCGGTCGCGATGCTGGCAGAGGACGCGGTCAGCCCGCTCGCCCAGAAGCTCGCCGCCGATTGACCGCGTGCTCCTTGTCCGGTTCGTGATGCAGACAGGGATCGAGCTTCACATGGTTGGGTCCGACCCGTTCGAAGCTGCCGCTGGCCACGACCCGGTCGCCGAGCTTGCTGCCATTCTCGGCATAGGTGACGCACAGAACCTGCGGATCCGGCGCATGACAGAGCGCGAGATAGACCAGCGCCCCGTCGGAGCGGACCATGGTCAACTCTCCCTCGACCTGAATGGTCGTGAGTTCGCCCTCCTTCCCTTCGAGCCCCCGCAGCGCCTGCCGCAGTTCGGAACAGGCCGCGCGCAAGCTCGGCTCGGGCTGCGCCCTGCCCTGATCCGCCGCGGTCAGGGCCGCAACGAGAGTGGTGCCGCAGAGCAGCGAACGAAGGAGACGCTTGGTCATGCCCCAGCTGTCGCGCCGGTTTGCGGCGGGATTGCGAACGGGTTGCCGCGATAACCCTGGAGGTAATCGACTTCATTCCATCTGCAGGCGAAGGTCGCGACATCGGCAGACCAGCCCGGCTGACAACGAAGGGGATTTCACGATGAAGACCTACGCCATGGCCCACCTCACCCACGTCGCTCTGGGACCTGAGATCATTGGCTATCTCGAAGGCATCGATGCGACGCTGGCACCGTTCCAGGGGCGCTTCATCATCCATGGCGATCAGCCGGAGCTGCTGGAGGGCAGCTGGWCGGGCGACCTGATCGTGATCGAGTTCCCGAACCGTGCGGCCGCGAAGGCCTGGTACGAATCAGAGGCCTATCAGGCTATCCTG
>NZ_JBFTZN010000216.1:0-9956 GCF_056406775.1 Allobosea sp. P1_A7 | reverse complement strand
CCACGGATGAGGTGCTGATGCGCTTCACCGATTTCTTCCTCGTGATTCCGATGTTTGTCGTCATCCTCGCCGTCATTCGCCTGCTCGGCGTGGCGGTCGTCAACACGCCCTTCGAAAGCGTGCCGTATCTCAATCTCGGCGTCATCATCCTGCTGATCGGCGTCTTCTCCTGGGCTCCGATCGCTCGGATGACGCGTGCCGAGTTCCTGCGGCTGAAGAACCAGGAATTCGTCGAGGCTGCGCGCTGCATCGGCGCTACTTCGGGCGATATCCTCTTCCGCCACATTCTTCCGAACGCCTTGCCATCCCTTGTCGTCATCGTGGCGCTCGGCATCGGCGGGGCCGTGCTGGCGGAGGCGATGATCGGCTTCCTCGGTTTCGGCGATCCGGCCGCGGTGAGCTGGGGGCAATTGCTCTACTTCAATTACGAGGCACTGAAAGTGGCTCCCTGGGCATCGCTCAGCCCGGGTGTCGCCATCTTCATCACGGTGCTCGGCTTCAACCTTCTGGCGGACGGCCTGACCGATGCCTGCAACCCACGGGCGAAGCGCTGAGATGTCGAGCCTCGCCACCCCAAAGCCAGTCGCCGCCATTTCGATCGACGATAGCAGCGTGCTGACGCCGCCTGTCCATGACCTCGTCCGCGTCGAGAACCTGCGGATTCAGTTTCCACCCTGGAATGCGCCCGTTCGCATCATTGAGGATGTCAGCTTTCAGGTCCGCGCCGGCGAGACGATGGGCATCGTCGGAGAATCCGGCAGCGGCAAGACCCTGTCGAGTCTCGCGATTCTGAACCTTCTGCCGCCTCCCGCACGGATCACCGGCGGCCGCATCATGTTCGATGGCGAGAACCTCGCCGCGAAGTCGCAGGGCGAGATGCAGAAACTGCGCGGGCGCAGGCTCGCCATGGTCTTCCAAAACCCCGGCTATTCYCTGAACCCGCTGATGACGGTCGGCGCGCAGCTCGGCGAGATCCTGAAGGTTCACGAGAAGATGCCGCGCAGCGTTGCTCTGCAGCGGGTGGAGGAGTTGTTTCGCCTCGTCGGCATCACCGACCCCGGCTCGCGCCTGTCGCAGTATCCGCATGAGATGAGCGGCGGCATGAAGCAGCGTGTCTGCATCGCCCGTGCTCTGCTCTGCAACCCGGCGCTCGTGCTCGCGGATGAGCCGACGACGGCGCTCGACGTCACGATCCAGGCCCAGATCCTCGATCTCTTCGAAGACCTGAAGGCGCGGTTCGGCATGTCGATGATCTTCGTCACGCACGACATGGGCGTCGTGGCTCGCATCGCCGATCGGATCACCGTCATGTATGCGGGCCAGGTCTGCGAGACGGGCGACAAGCACGCCATCTTCGCACGGCCCTCGCACCCCTACACGCAGGCCCTTCTGGCAAGCACGCCGCGCATCGACCGGCGCTACGCAGTCGATGGTGAGGGGCGTCGCGAGCGCTTGCCCACGGTCGGGCGCGCCGTCGCGCCCGGACAATCACTCGGTGGCGGTTGCCGCTTCGCCGGGCGCTGTCCCGAAGCCGCGCCGGAATGCTCCCGGCTGGTGCCCCAGGCCGCAGCGATCGAGCCAGGCCGTGTCGTTCATTGCCTGAAGCGCGGCAGCGCCGGAGTGGCCAGCCATGATTGAGCCGACCCCGAATGTCCGCCCACGCAGCGTGCCACAGCCCCTGCTGACCGTTGACGGGCTGGTGAAGAGCTACCCGTTGCGCCGCCGCGGGCTCTTCCGCCAGAAGGTCACCGGGGAAATCCGCGCGGTCAACGACATCAGCTTCAGCGTGGCGGCCGGGGAGACGCTGAGCATCGTCGGCGAAAGCGGCTGCGGCAAGACGACGGCGGCCCGCGCGATCCTGCACCTCGTCGAACCGACTGCCGGTGCGATCCGCCTCGGCGACACGGATATCCGGGCGACGTTCACTCAGGATCGGCGGCCGGACGTGCTCGCGCTGCGCCGTCAGATGCAATACGTCTTCCAGGATCCCTATCTTTCACTCAATCCGCGCTGGAGCGTCAGGCAGATCCTGACCGAGCCGCTGCGCGTCCATGGTCATGCCCCGAAGGAGGACTGGGACGCGACGGTGGAAGGTCTGCTGGAGCGGGTCGGGCTGCCGCCGGACTATGCCGATCGCTATCCCCACGAATTCTCCGGCGGGCAGCGCCAGCGCATTGGGATCGCGCGCGCTCTGGCGGTCGAGCCGCGACTGCTGATCTGCGACGAGCCCGTCTCCTCGCTCGACGTCTCGGTGCGGGCGCAGGTCCTGAATCTGCTGGCGGACCTGCAGGAAGACCTGGGACTCTCCTATCTCTACATCTCGCACGACCTGAGTTCCGTGCGCTTTCTGAGCAACCGCATTGCGGTGATGTATCTCGGCAATCTCGTCGAGATCGGTGAGGTCGACGAGATTTTCGCACGGCCGCGCCATCACTACACCGCTGCCCTGATCTCGGCGATTCCCGTGCCTGATCCCTCAAACCAGGCACAGCGCCAGGCGATCCAGGGCGAAGTCCCCAGTGTTGTCCGGCGACCGTCCGGCTGTGTCTTTCACACCCGCTGCCCCGCCGCACTGCCTGTCTGTTCCCAACAGATTCCGCCGCTGTCCGCACCGGACGGCACCCACGCCTTCGCTTGCCACAACCCGCGCTGAGAGCGGGGAGAGACCATAGGAAACGCCATGATGAATGTTATCGTCGTCGGAGCCGGAATTGTCGGCAGCTCCATCGCCTACCGCGTCGCCCAGGGCGGTGCGAAGGTCACGGTCCTCGAAGCCTCTCGCGTCGGCGCCGGAACATCCGGAGTGAGCTTCGCCTGGACGAATGCGAACAACAAGACGCCGCGCCCCTATCACGACCTGAACGTCGCAGGCATGCGCGCGCATGCCGCGTTGAAGGATGAGTTCGGCTCGACACCCTGGTTCCATCAGAGCGGTAGCCTGGAGTGGCGCGTCGATCCGGCGGAGATCGCCGCTCAGGCGAAGAAGGTCGAGCGGCTGCGCGAGTGGGGCTATGCGGCGGAGTTTATCGACAAGAAGCGGCTGCAGGCGCTTGAGCCGGAGCTGGCAATCGGCGCAGTTTCGGACAAGGCCCAGATCGTATTCTGCCCTGAAGAAGGGTGGGTGGACCCTGTCCAGTACGCCGGAGCCATGCTGCGCGCTGCCCGTCAGCGCTATGGAGCGGCGCTGAAGACCGGCGTGAAGGTGACCGGGGTAGAGACCCGCAATGGTCGTGTCGTCGGCGCTCGGGATGATACGGGCGCTGTCCACGCAGCCGACCTCGTCATCAACTGCACCGGGCGCTGGTCCAACGATACGGTGAGCGAGACGGCGCCGAATGTCCCGCTCGCTCCGACCGTGGGCTTCCTCGTCTTCACGCCTCCGGTCGGTGTCGATCTGCGCCGGCCCTTCCATGCGCCCGACGTCGATGTCCGTCCGGACGGGGCAGGCCGCATGATGATCCGCAAGGACTCGCTCGACGACCGTTTCGCCGAATTGGAAAGCCGTCTGCCGGATTGCGAGGAGGCGAAGATCGCGCTCGCAAGCGCAACCGAGCTTCTGCCCGGCTTGGCAGGCGTCGAGGCCGAAGCGGTGCGCACGACCGTCAGACCGATCCCCGCCGATGGGCTCTCCACCGTCGGACCGGCCCGCGGCGTCGACGGCTACTACGTCGTCGTGACCCACAGCGGCGTGACGCTGTCTCCCTTCCTCGGCCAGGCCGTCGCCGACGAGGTCCTGCGGGGCAGGGAGCGTCCGGAACTGGCGCAGTTTCGTCCTTCGCGCTTCCAGGCCTGAGTGCCGGACGCTCTCGGCCTGTTCATTTCGCACCACCAAGAAACAAGGGGAAAATCGATGTCCAGGAAATCGACGCGACGCGATGTGCTGAAATGGTCCGGAGCCGGAGCGGCCGCGCTCGCGGCCGGTGGGATACCGGAGGGGGCGCTGGCCAAGCCGCCCTTCTTCAAGCTCTACCTGATGATCTTCAACAACCTCCAGTCGCGCATGATCTGGACGGACCTGATCGGAAAGCAGTTCGCCCGCCTCGGCATCGATATCGTGTCGAGCTACCAGCCGCCTTCGGTCGTGATCGCGCGGCGCGCCAATGACAGCGGCAAGACGCATGTCGATGGCGGCTGGGACATGTATTCCGAGCGGATTTACTACAGTGGGCTGGTGCCGCTGCCCGAGACGCTCTTCCACAGCAAGAATTTTCCGCCGAACGGGCAGAATTACTATCGCATCGCCGACAAGCAGATCGACGAGGCGATCGAGAAATACTCGCGCTCCGTCACGCCGGCCGACCGCAAGGCGGCGATCACCGCCTTCATGAAGCGCTGGTACGAGATCGAGCCGCTCCATGTCGTCTTCTATCCGGAAGAGGTGATCATCACGAATCCGAAGCTGAAGGGCATGGAATCGACGACCTACAACCCGGTCTTCTATCCGCGCCCCGAGAACTGGACGATCGAGGGCGCCACTGGCGACGTCACGGCCACTTTCGCGTCCTGGCAGCCGCCGAGCCAGCTCATCCCGATGTATGGCAGCGGCTACAACGAGGCCAATATCTTCGGCCCCGTCTACAACGCGCTGTTCGAATACGACAGCTGGGCGAACAAGAAGCTCGTCCCGGCGCTGGCGGAGTCAGTGAAGACCTCCGACGACGGCAGGACCTGGGTATTCACCCTTCGCAAGGGCGTGAAATGGCATAGCGGCGAGGAGTTCACTGCCGAAGATGTCAAGTTCACCTGGGATACGGTGATCGACAAGACCTATGCCAGCGTCTTCCAGTCGCCCCTCGAGACCGTCCTGGGCAGCAAGGATGCCTACAAGGTAAGCGGCACCCACGAGATCACCGTGACCTTGCGGGAGCCGAACGTGATGTTTCGCGATTTCGTCCTGCCCGTCATCGCGATCATGCCGAAACACGCCTATCAGGGCCTCAAGCCCGAGGAGCTGCGTGGCCATGTCATCAGCACCTGGCTCGGCACCTTCCCGGTCAAGACCTCCGACGGCAAGACCTTCGAGGCCAAAGGCGGTATCGGCACGGGGCCCTGGATTCCGCAGGGTTTCGATCCGGCCCGCAAGGCTTACAAATACATCAAGAACGATAGCTACTGGAAGAAGACCGAAGGCAATGTGAAAACCTTCTACGTGGTCAATATCCAGGGCGCCGACGCTGTTCTGAGCGCGATCAAGGCCGGCTCCATCGATGCGCATGATCCGATGTACGACGTCGGCGGGCTGCTCGAGACGATCGATCCGTCATGGGGCACCGTCAATCGCTTCGATTCCTATAAGTGGATGCAGACCTGCTTGAACATGAACCACCCGGTCTTCGGAACGGGCGTGGAAACCCCGCTCGGCAAGCAGGATCCCAGCCGTGCGGCGGAAGCTGCGGCCTATGTCCGCAAGGCCATGAGCCACATGATCCCGCGCGAGCAGATCATCAAGAACGTTGTTGCCGGTTTCGGCAAGCCCGGCACGGTGCCAATTCCCTTCACCTCCGAAGATTATGACCACGATCTGCTCAAGCCGATCGCCTACGACATGAACCTGGCCAAGCAATATATGGAAAAGGCCGGCTACAAATACTGAATTCAATGCCGTCGTCAGCGCCGGGCTCGTCGGCCCGGCGGTCCAGAAGCCTCTATTACTCCCAAGGAAACAAACGATGCGTGTCGCAATACTCGGTGCGGGCTCGATAGCCTATGGCAATGCTGCGCTGCTCGCCTCCCTCGGCCATGAGCCTGTGCTGTGGTCGCCCTCAGGCAAAACCGGGCAAAGCATCGTCGCGGGCAAGCCACTAGCGGCGACTGGCTCGCTCGACGGTTCGTTCAAGGTCACGATGGCGACCAACGCGGGTGATGCGATCGCCGGCGCTGACGCCGTCCTGCTGGCCTTGCCGGCCAATGGCCATCGCATGGCGATGGATGCCGCCGCTCCCCACCTTGCCAGCGGTCAGATTGTCATCATCAGCTCGCACACCTCGTTCAGCGGCCTCTATATCGCCAAAAAGATCGCGGAGCGCGGGCTCGATATCCCTGTCGTTGTCTGGGGAACCACTGTGACGGCAGGGCGCCGCACCGGGGACGCGAGCGTGAACGTCTCGACGATCCGTTCCAAGGTCGATATCGCGACCATCCCTGCCTCGGCTGGCGCACGCGGGCTGCAAGTCTGTCAGGAACTGTTCGGCGACCGCTTCGTCGAGCGCTCCGACGCACTGGCGATTTCTCTCTCCAACCTCAATCCGCAAAACCATCTCGGCATCGCACTATGCAATTTCACGCGCATGGAGCACGGCGAAACCTGGGGCCAGAACGAAAACAATACCGACTCTGTCGGCCGCCTGCTCGAAGCGCTCGATGCTGAACGCCTCGCGATCGCCGAGGCGGCCGGCTACAAGGTGCGCACCATTCGAGAGCACTATAACCTCTCCTTCCATGTCGAGCCCGGACCGGTCGGCGAGATGGCCCGCCAGCTTGCCGCACGCGGCAATGGCGGCAACGGCCCCGACAGCATCGACACGCGCTATGTGCTGGAGGATGCGCCCTTCGGCCTGCATCCGACCGTGCTACTCGGCAAATTGACCGATCGGCCCGCCACGCTGCACCAGGCTGGCATCGACGTCTTCTCGGCACTTTATGGCCGCGATTTCGCGAGCGAGAACGACCTGCTCGACGATATCGGGCTCGAGACCATGTCGCTGGCCGAACTCAAGACGCTGGTTCGTGACGGCTGGTCCGCGTCGCAGGCGAAGTAGTTCCGGCGCCATCCCAATCGCCCCTTATTCGATCGGAAATACGGTTATGCCTGAGATCATCGTTGTCGGTGCCGGCGTCCTGGGGACGTCGGTGGCCTATCGTCTTGCGCTCGCGGGCGCGAAGGTCACCGTGCTGGAGGCCACGCGCGTCGGCGGTGGCACCTCCGGCATCAGCTTCGCCTGGACGAATTCCAGCAATAAGGCGCCGCGCCCCTATCACGATCTGAATGTCGCGGGCATGCGGGCGCATGCGGCGCTGAAGGACGAGTTCGGGGCGACGCCGTGGTGGCATGCCGGCGGCCGTGTCGAATGGTGCGACGAGGAGGGGCGAGACGAACACCGCGCCAAGGTGGCTCGCCTCCAGGAATGGGATTATGGCGTCGAATGGATCGATCGCCAGCAGCTGCTTGAACTCGAGCCCGATATCGATCCTGCCGCGGTGGGCGATGCCCCGGTCGCCTGGTATCCGGAGGACGGATGGCTCGATCCTGTCGTCTACTCCCATGCTATGATGACCGCTGCACGCCGCAAGGGCGCGCAGTTGCATACCCAAACGAAGGTTACCGGGCTGCTTGTGCAGGGCGGCAAGGTCAAGGGTGTGCACACCGAGGCGGGGGACACCCTGATGGCCGATCTCGTGGTCAACTGCACCGGGCGCTGGTCGAACGACACGATTGCCGGAACGGCCCCGAATGTGCCGCTGGCGCCGACTGTCGGCTTTCTGGTCTTCACGCCCCCGGTTCCCGCATCGATCCAGCGTGTCGTGGCCACACCTGTTTGCGATTTTAGGCCGGATGGCGCCGGCAGGCTTATGGTGCACTGGGGGCCGGCCGATGCCTTGGTTACCCCCGAAATCACGAACCGTCCTGGCCTCGACCAGGCGGCGGATCTCGTCGCGCGCCTGACACGGATCCTGCCCGGAATCGCGCCGGTGAAACCGGAAGCGAGCCGCGTCACCCAGCGTCCGATTCCCAAGGACGGCCTCTCCGCCATGGGCCCCGTACCGAACCTCGAAGGCTACTATGTGATGGTCACCCATAGCGGCGCGACGCTTTCGCCTGCGCTCGGGGCGATGGCGGCAGACGAGATAATGAGCGGCAAACCGCGCCCCGAACTCGCCCAGTTCCGGCCGGCCCGGTTCTTTCGCTAGGTTCGGACCGATCGCAAGATTGACGCGATCAAAACCCGTCGCTAACCGAGCCAAGTGACCAGTTCCTGACGCAACGTGTGGTAGGAACGACACCCATTGAGTATCGTACTCCGCGAGAGGAGTGACCCTCCCCATCTCGACCCGCCAGAATGGCGGGTCCCTTTTTGGATCGGCGCTGCCAAACCCCAGGGAGGGGCATCAATCCAGCTTTCGGGATCGAAATTGATTTGCTTCAAAATCCCGAAAGGGACGACGTCCAATGACGTGGCTGCTTCGGCTTCGCCTCATGCCTTCCAGGTCATCCAGATTCTCGACGCTCGCACCAAAACTCCTGGTGCCGGCGCATCGCTTTGCGTAGGCGCGACGGTCTCGAGATCAAGACAAAAACGGCCGCGCAACTCGAAAAGGATGCGCTCGGCGACGAGGGTCATGATCTTTCACACTTGTCGCGCATCCAGAGCTACGAAATTCGCCCCGGTCCGGCTCGCGGTGTCTACGGCAGAGATCGGCCAACGGATCGGCCAAAGGATCGCCCATTCTTCATGGAAACTCATTTGATTATAGGCTATTGGGCCTTCTCAGAATCCGATCTAGATCGGCCAAGATAATGCCCATCGAGAGCCGAAGCCGTATTGAACCAGCCCTTTTGGACGAGCCGACAGCTGCGATCGCCGACGCGATCGCGGAGCTGTCCGCAGCTGCAGCAACACTCGGTCGATCCCTGCACCCGCGTACCGCGGCCAACCTGGCCGAATCTCGTGCGCATCATGAACACGTACTACAGCAACCTCATCGAGGGCCACGACACACGTCCGCGCGATATTGAGCGGGCATTGGCAGGTCAATTCGATGAGGATGAAGGTCGTCGCAACCTGCAGATTGAGGCGGCGGCTCATGTCCGCGTTCAGGCCGAGGTCGATCGGATGGCAGCGGCCAATGCTCTCCCTGCGCCCGCATCAGCCGAGTTTCTGAAATGGCTTCATCGCGAATTCTATCGCGGCGCCCCGGAAGCAATGCTCACCATCCGCGGCAGAGATCGGCAAATTCGAATGGAACCMGGCGAGTGGCGGTACCGATCCGAAGAGGATGTCGAGGTTGGCCGGCATGTGCCGCCTTCAAGCGAGCGCCTCGGTGATTTCATGGCATATTTCGAAAACCGATATCGGCTCACTACGCTAGGCAGAGCAGGGCGGATCATGGCGCTGGCGTCTGCCCATCACCGCTTCAATTACATCCACCCGTTTCCCGATGGGAATGGGAGAGTGAGCAGGCTCATGAGCCATGCCATGGCCAGCGTCGCCGGTGTGGGGGCCCACGGCCTCTGGTCGATCTCCGAGGATTGGCCCGAGGCCTAGAGAGCGGCGCGGACTACAAGCGAATGATGGCCCATGCGGATACGCCGCGGCAGGGCGATCGCGATGGGCGAGGGAACTTGTCCGAGGCCGCGCTGAAGGAATTCGTTTTGTGGTTCCTGAGGGTGTGCCTCGACCAAGTGACCTTCATGAGCGAGCTGTTCGAGCTGAATGGCTTGGCTGGTCGGCTCCGACGGCACGTGGCCGGCCATCGGAATCTGAAGCCTGAGGCTTCGCGGCTGCTTGAGGAAGCACTGATACGAGGCGAGTTCGAGCGAGGTGAGATCGAACGGATCACCGGACTGCCGGAGCGGACTGCCCGGCGCATCCTGGCAGACCTGCTCAGCTTAGGGCTGTTGGGATCGGGAACACCAAAAGGAAAGGTGTCGCTTCGCTTCCCGGCTGATGCACTCGAGGATCTCTTCCCACGCCTTTACCCTCGCACTTAGATATCGCCTGAAATGGCTTCCCCATCGCCGATCGTTCTTGGGTCGCGCGGTGATGGGGTTTGTCCACGGGCCGATCGCCAGGCGCAACGCCCCAGCGTCTAGAGCATTTTCACGTTATTCCGGCTCATACCCGGCAGCCCTGAAGTAGTTTTTGCATTCGTCGGGAGTGAAGGCGTCGAGGATTGTTCCGATGGTACGCCAGAGGCCTTCGACGGTTCGCTCGGCTGCTTTTCGCAGGAGCGCCTTG
>NZ_JBFTZN010000215.1:0-9983 GCF_056406775.1 Allobosea sp. P1_A7 | reverse complement strand
GTTCTGGATGGTCCCGACGAGGCCAAGGTCGACGGTCACCCCCAAAAGCGAGTTTTGATAGCTTACAGTATCGCCGGAGGCTGTATTCATCCCACCATCGAACGTATCGGTGCCGACGCCGCCGACGAGTGTATCGTTGCCCGCCACCCCATTCAGCGTTTCGCCGCCAATTCCTGAAACCAGGAGATTGTCCGACGCGTCTCCATTGATCGTTGTGTTCAATGGGGTTGTCGTTATCGAAAGCGCGCCAGTTGACGTGTCACCGTCTGCGTCAGTCGCTGTCAGGTTGAATGAAAGCGGAACATCGTGACCGGCATTAACTTGAAGATACCCGACATTCGCGATGGAGAAGTTGTCTCCATTCCCATGCCCCACCTCGACGCGATTATAACCGTCGCTTGTGAATACAGAAATAGTGCTGCCGTTTGTTGCGGAAATGATGTACCCCCCACCTGAGGCGACGAGGCTCGCGAGGGGAACAAGCACGCCGTTGACGTAGATCTGGGTGATGATATCGGTAGAATCGTTACTGAAATTTATATCGTTATTTGCGTCGTACGCTTTGACTAAGACGCCGGATGTTCCATTGCCATTCTGTACCGTGAATGCGAACCCGTTCACATCATAATGAGACCCGTAGGTGAAACTGTTGTTACTGCCTCCGGTAGTCGCTACGACATTCTGAGCKAAGTCGAAACGCAGTGTTTCTCCGGTGTTGATGGACGGATTGCCAGCACCAAAGCTTATGCTTGATCCACCGGAGTTGCTGCCGTTGACCGTAGCGGGCGAACCGCCACTCGAGGCAGATATAAGGATATCGTGGTCGGCTGCATTCGTATCCTGCACGCTTTTGTAATTTCTGGAGCTGGTGTCCGGGAAATTCGACTGCGTGATCGTATTCCCCGATCCGTCATCAATCGCCCGGAAGAACTGGACGGTGTAGATGTCGCTCAGATCGCTCGTCGTGTTTGGCGATAGCCTGGCAGTGAAGACGGTTGTCTCGTCGCCATTGGCGGCGTTGCCATCGAAGTCGATTTTACCGGTCAGCGTGTTGGTGCCGAAACCGTAGAGATGCACGGTTTTGCCACCGGAAGTCACCGCGGTCGCTTCGCTCGTGAGCGGAGAGCCGTCAGTCCCGGAGAAGACGACGCTGCCGCCATCAGCTCCGATGCTCTCATAGAAGTTGAGGGCACCGCTACCGACCGCGTTCGCGCCGTTCTCGATGGTCATCGACTGCGCGGTGAAGGCGACAGGCGAGTCATCATCGAAGGTCACGGTCAGCGTCCCGATCCCGCTATCTGCAACGCTCGCGTCGCCGTCGCTGTCGCTTACCCGGTACTGGAGCGCCAGCGTAAAATCGCCATTCTCGGCATTGCCCGCCGCGTGCAGAACGTTGTCGACGAGCGCCAGCGTGTAGGCGCCTGTCGCCGGCGTGACGGCAATAGTGAACAAGGTGCCGTTGACGCGAGAGCTATCAGGGCTCGACGTGATTGTGGCCGTCAGCATGCTTGTCGCGCTGTTCCAGCCGTAGGTTACGGTTTCCTGACCGACAGTGGCGGTGCCGCCCGCGAGATTGGCGAAACTGAAGGAGAGCGCGCCATCGCCGCTCGACGCGGTCAGGCTCCCGGAGAAGAAAGCCGAATTGGTCGCAGCATCGCCGGTCCCGCCGATGATTCCGTGCGCCAGCCCCTCATCGTCCACCGCGGCCGTCACCGATCCGCCGACGGGAACGTTGTTCGCGTTATTGATGTCGACGATCTGAGTCGCAGTCGACGTGTCGTTGTCGCCGTCGGTGATCTGATAAGTGAAGCTGCCAGCCGTGTTCGACGTGCTCGCACTGACAACCGGGTCGAAGGTCCAGGTTCCGTTGCCCTGGAACGTATAAGTTCCGTTGGCATTCGTGATCGTGGTGGTCCCGGCCGGAGCGATCGCTTGAAAGCCGTTGCCGAGACCAAAATCCACGGCCGTCAGCCTCGCGCCGTCCGCTCCCAGTTGATCGTTTGCGAGGAGATTGACACCAGGCGCCTGCGAATCCGTCTCGGATAACGTGAGAGGGGTATCCGAAACCGCCGTCGGCACGTCGTCGACGATGTTGATCACCAGGTTGCCGGCCGGGGCCGGATCGCCGTCGGCGTCGCTCACCACAACCGCGAAGCTCGCCGTGGTCGCGTCGCCCGCCGTGTTGTCGAGCAGCGTGTAGCCGTAGCTGATCGTGCCGGCCCCCGTCGCCGGATCGTAGCTGTACGATGCCGTCAGCTGTCCCGTCGCGCCGCCCGCAAGCGTCTCGGCCGCGAAGGTCTGGGCCGAGGTCGTCAGCACATGCCCGCCCAGCGAGACCAGCGACACTCCGTCCGGCGAGGTGAAGCCGATCGTCCCGGTCACCGTCTCCGACGGCGCCGCCTCGTTCGAACCGGCCGCCTCGGCGCCGCGCGCCGGCAGACCCGCCTCCTGGACCGTCGTCGTCGCCTCGCCCGCCCCGGGGATCACCGCCGCAGGCGTCGAATCCCCGATCGCGATCGTCAGCGTCGTCGGCGAGCCGTCGCCGTCGCCATCGGTCAGCGTGTAGGTGAACACGTCGCTCACCCCGCCGGCCGAGCCGGCATTGCGCTGGTAGCTGTAACCGCCATCCGACGAGATCGTCAGCACGCCGTACTGGCCGGCCACCACCGTGCCGGTGCCGACCGCAACCGCCAGGCCGCCCGCCGTCGTCGCCACGACCGAGGTCACCGTCCCGCCATCCGCGCCCTGCACGTCGGCACCGGCCGGATTGCCGTCGCTGCCGGCGCCGCCGATCACATTGCCACCGACCGCCGCAAACGAACCCGCCGCGACCGCGTCGGTATCCGAAACCGCCGTCGGCACGTCGTCCGTCAACGAAATCTGGACGGTCCCCTGCGCAGTACCCGCCCCTGTCTCGACCACGACACCGACCGAGCCGAGGTCGACGGTCTGGAAACCGCCTCCCGAAGGATGCGGCACAGGGCCGATCAGTGTGATCGTGACGGTAAGCTCTGCCGTTCCAATTCCCTGGCCGCCCAAGGGCTCGATCTGAAGAAGAACCGCGTCAACTCCCCCCACGCGCCCGACGATTGCCGTATCGGAGAGCCGAGCCCAGACGATGTCCGCTCCGGGAAGGCCGTTCGTTTCCGTCTGCAAGGTGCTGAGATCGGTCGCAAAGTGCACGGCGCTGATCGGCAGCGAGCCGGAATCGAACAGCTGGCCAATTCGCCTTTCCTCGCCAATCCGCGCACCCTCCCGGCCTCCCGGCAGCGCAGCTTCCGCCAGCAGGACGCTTACGGTCGACGACAATACGCTCGGACCGACGCTGAGGCCGCCCCTTGCGGCGCCCAGTTCGCGCTGCTCCAGGGTCGGAAACTGCAGGGCTGTGGGAGGAAGAAGATCGGTGAGACCGAAGAAGGAGCCGACGTTTCCGTTGGCAACAGCGAAATTGCCGCCGGAGCTGCCGACGTTCGAGGGCTGAGCGCCCGCGGGGCCCGCGCCAGGGACGATACCTAGGCGATCGAACACTGCCGTCAGCGTGCCAGCAGGCACCTCGATCTCGCCGACTATCAAAGTCGGCACATTCGAAACACCGTTGTCGATAACGATTGTGCGGCCATCGGCCTGCTTCAGGACGATGTCTTTCCCCGACACCTCGATATTGTCGATGGAGGTGCCTTGCGGCAACCGCACCACCTTGGTGGCGACCGCATCAAAATGCGTTGCGGCCGTCGGCGCAGCACTGGGTTCAACAGCGGGCAAAGCCGGCGGTGGTGAAGGGGCCGGGCCAGAGGGGGCTGTCGCCGCTTGCGCCAGCATAATCCGCCCGGCCTGGTCCACCGCATCGGCGGCGGAACCAGTCGTCACTTCGGCCTTAGCCGCGACGCCAGCGTTGCCAAGACCTTCATCCATGACGCCACCCGATCATTTTCATAACTRATCGAATGGATTGGCGAATATCAAACCGACATCAAGACGGGCGTTATACTGGCGTATATCGGATGAGTGAAAATATTGTTGATCCTTAACGACAAGGCCGATCGACCCATTCTGCGTTCGACGTGGCGAAGCGGGGACAAGGGCGAGCCAGGACGTCGTTCAAGCTTGTGCTCCTACAGCAGGCCGAAGGGCGCATAGGAGAAGCGCCTGCCCTCTGCTGCGCTCGAGCAATGTCATTCTAGCGGTAGCTTTCAGCGCGTGCTGCCCGGCGTCGAGAAAGCACGGCATCGAGATGATGCGTTGCTCATTCTCTTCGAACAGCGTGAGGATCCGGCTTATCTCTGCGGAAAGCCCGAGCCTGACATTCGGCTGCTCACCGGCACTTGCCGCGAAGGCGCGCATCGGCCCGTTGAACAGGAGGATCTGCTTGTGCTGGTTGATGATAAAGGCAGGCTCGATGATGAGATCGATGATGCGCTGCCATCTGCTCTTGAGATCCTGAGATTGGCCGGCACGCCCTTCGCCCATGAACCATTCGATTGCAGCGACCCGCAATCTGGCCGTTGCGTTGCCCCGTTCGTCGGCAAGGAGATGGTCGACGAGCGTCGACAGCCGCTCTCGACGCGCGCGCGCCATATGTTCGAGCGCCTGCCAGAACTGTATCTCAAGCTTGAAAGCGCGACGGCGCCCGTCGATTGTCAACAGGCGAAGACGGGGTTCCTTGACACTCTGAGCCCCAGTTTCGTCCACGCACCGTTCCATCAACGTTCAGTCATTGCCTCGTGYCTGGCGCGATTGATGGGCTTGAGCAGATAAGTGAGGATCGATTTGTCGCCGGTGATGATGTCGACGTCGGCGGTCATACCGGGGATGATGGCATGCGCTCCCTTGTCGAACTTCAGTGAGGTCTCGTCACTCCGTACCAGAACAACGTAGAAGGTCTCCTTCGAATTGGAATCATAGACGCTGTCGGCAGATACCTGCTCCACGACGCCGTTGAGACCACCATACTGATAGAAATCATAGGCCGATACCTTGATCAGTGCCTTCTGCCCGAGTGCAATGAACGCGATGTCCGAAGGCTTGACCCGTGCTTCGATCAGCAGCTTTCCATCGGATGGCACGATGTCGAGCAGCCGCTCCCCGGGATTCACATAGGCTCCGACCGTATTGACCGCGAGGGAGTTCACAACCCCGTCAACGGGAGAGCGAATATCGGTGCGGCGAACACGCTCCTCCGCTCCCCGAAGTGTCTCCTGTACGACGGACCACTCCGCTCGACGCGCGGTCAGCTCAGCTAGCGCCTCACGCCGCAGCTGGGTGACTTGTTCGGCAAGCTGGGAACTCGCCTCGCGCAAGCCTGATTCGAGCTTGGCCAAGGTTTCCTTCGCTGTACTCAATTGCCCCTTCAACTCGACGACTTGCCGTTGCGCGCGGATTAGTTCGAGCTGAGAGATGAGGTTTCTGCTCGCCATCGGAGCAATGATCGCGAGTTCCTTATCGGCAAGCACGAGCGACTCGGTGAAACGTTGCGACTGGGCCGTCACCTCGCCGACTTCGCGCTTCCGCTGTTCGAGGCGCTCCTTGAAGGTATCGATGCGCGCGTGAAAATTCTCCTGTCGGGCACTCAGCAGCTTACGTTCGTTCAGGCAGACATCCGGTGCCACCGTCTCGATGTCCTTCGGGCATTCGAAGGGCGATCCGGGCCCGGCCACCTCCATTTCGAGGCGAGCGATCTGCACCCGGAGCGCGCGACCCTGCGCCACCGCCTCGCCCGCCTTCGCGGAGTTTGGAGTGTCGTCGAGCCGGATGATCATTTCGCCCTGAGCCACCCGCTGGCCTTGCCGGACGAGAATCTCCCGCACGATACCGGCCTCGGAGCTCTGCACCACCTGCGTCCGCGACGTAGGAATCACGCGCCCGGACCCTCGCGTAATCTCCTCGACGCGCGAAAAATTGGCCCATATGATGCCGGCAAGGAGAAGCGCACCAACCAGCTTGATGGCTTGCGAGGCAAGGCGCGGCGGGCGATCAGCGGCGCGAAAAGCTTGCTTTTCAGCCTTCGGACGGAACCAGGAAACCGCGCGCATGCCCTTTTGGCCAATGACTGATGTCACGAATGCAGCGTCCCGCTCGCGTAATGACTTCCCAGCGATTTGCCGAGTAACGTGGGAATACCACGAAATCTGCAATGATGCGAGCCACTCATCATTCCATTCGGCGATTTGATCTGCGCGGCCGCAAGCGTTGCAAATTCTACCTGAATTATAAATTTTACCTGACGTCTAAAGGAATCAGCTAGGTATCGTGCTCCTTATGGGCGCGAACGGAAATCGAATTTGAGCGGTACGATGACGCACTTTCCTGAAGGGTTCTCCAATGGCTGACAAACGCCGGGGACTGGTCGGTCTCGTAGCATGGGGCGGGRCGCTCGCCATTTGCATTACAGCCATCGTTGCGTCCTCCGGGTTGGCTGCTGGCTTTGACGCAGCGCTTCCGGCCTGGCTGACACCCACTCTTGGTGTCGTCGCTGCCGTGGCCTTTGTCGGCGCCGCAACGACGGTCATAGACCTGCTTCGCCGTGTCGAAGCTGCCAGTCAGGTGCTTTCTGCGGACGTCGCAACTCGAGATGGACAGCGCGAAACGGCGAGCGATCTTCTGCGCGAAGCAAGGAATGCAAAAGAGCAAATTGCCAAGTATCGCCTTGAGGTCGAGCGCCTCCAGGACATTGATGCGGTTACCGGTCTCGGAAATCGCAAGTGGTTGCAGGTCAGGACAGTGCAGGAGTTCAGCCGCGCGCAGCGCGAACGAAGCCCGTTATCATTCATTCTGGTCACAATCGATAAATACGACGAGATCGCCGCACGTCTGGGGTCAGGTGCATCCGAAGCACTCCAGCTTCACGTCGCGGACACTCTGAAGAGTTTCGTCCGCCCCTATGACGCCGTAGCCCGTATTTCGGCTTCGGAATTCGGTGTACTCCTGCCGGGAGCTTCGGCTCCGACGACAGCCAGCATTGCACAGCGGCTCGAGAATGCCGTGACGGGAAGGCCCCCTCTTCTGCTGGGATCAGAGATACCTGATGTCAAAGTCGTAGCGGTTGAGCGGAGATCCGACGAGACGATTTTCGACGAGATGCTGACTCGCGCGCGCGGTGGGGGTGTGCATGTCGCCAGCAGTCAGAACACCGCGAATATCTGAGCGGAAGATCCGCATAAAATAATTGAGCGTGAGAAAAAGTGGCCTTCCAAAGGTCGCTTTTCCGTAACCCACGCGCATCAGTTGGGACGTCTCGCGAGCAGAAGAGCCAACCCTTCGTTTTTCTCGTAGCGAGCGTCAAAGCGAGGTCGTGCAGGACGGACCGCGCCCTCGAAAGGTAAGCCAGTTTTTGTCGGCCGGGCGCATTGCGTCGAGAAATCTCTGGGAACAAGGCCTATCCACGCCGCAAAGTGTCGTCCTGAGCGAAACTGAGCAGCGTCGTTGACGGAGGCCGAAATGAGAGGACGCAGTGACAGGGCCGGGGATCGTGGCGAGCCGCTGGCTGACATCGTTGGCGTGATGCCACGCGACCAGCCGATCGTGAAGATGGGTGATCCGTTCGCCGAATCACGGATCTGAGCTATCATTACCGCGACAGCTTCCTTAAGAAGGTCGGGGACTTGGGCTGGATCGGCATCCGACCCCATAGCCTCGAGTAGAGTCGCGTTCCATGCCCCTTTCGGCGCGACTCGGGCTCGGCGCGAAGCCGGCACAGGATGGTGTTCATCTGAGCGGCGGCGGAGCTATCTTATTTGCGGCGTTCCCTGGTCGGCCGACGGCGCACCAAACGGACGGTCGCTCTCACTCGCCCTTGCCGGGGACGTCCGCCGAGGCGGATGCTGTAAAAACTCAGGCTGAGGTGATTTCCGCTTTCCTCCAATAGAACGACTCCCCTGTTAGCCACATCTTATGCAAAGTGACTGCGATACGGCGGGCCAGAGCTATTCGCGCCCTCGCAAGCCCGCGTGTCCTAGCCACGTTCATTGCCCATGCTTGCGAGAAGGTTGGTCCGGATCAGGCTCGACTCCGGCCTGGTTGCAAGTTGGTCTGACGAAGCTTCATCCGGGTCTGGGTGCCACGTCGGACGGATCGTGCATGTTCTTGAGGATGGCGAGCCCCGCCATTGGCCGCGTCGGCAGCGGACCGCGCCGAAGGACCGCTCCAGGACACTCCAGTCAATCGTCCGCGCCAGCCGGACCAAGGCATGGTTGAGGGCAATGATCTGGTCGAGCCGCGCCCGGAACAGATCACGCTGACCGCCCTCCACCGGTTTCGACGTCGTTGGGAGGGCGCTGCAACCGCCGCACGCGCCTACCCAGAAGCAGGCCTCCCCGACCTGAAAGTTGCTTGTCTCAACGCAGCGCAGCGACTTCGTTCGATCTTGCCGGCCGACGCTTGAAGCCATGAAGGTAGGCGTCGCCTCCGACGAATGAGAGCAGAGGCAAATATTCGCTGACCTGACTATCGTCCAGCACCGATGCAGAAAGATTGTCGAGAACGAGGCGACCGGCGCCGATATCAACGACGAGAATCGCGTGATCCTCTGCGGTTTTAAGCAGCTTGACGAGTTGCAGCCGTATCTGGGAGCGATCGAAGCCGGCGGCGAGAAGCATCCACATCTTCAGGACGGCGAACTCTTCGCAGTCACCGCTGCCGCGCGCCAGGGTTTCCTCGACCGTCGCCCAATAGTCCGGAATGCCATAGCCATCGAGATCACGGCGGTATTTCAGCTCGGTATTTACCGCCTTGTTGACGGTGTCGATGGCGTCTCGATCATACTGGCCGCGCGCAATAGTCACCGCGTCCGTTAGCCGCCCGCGGAGTTTTTCTGCGCAGGCTGAGGCTGATGCGGAGCAGCTGCCCACGAAATAGGAATCGGCCCGCTCCTCCAGCATTGTGTGCCACCGGCGTGACTGAGGAACCTGAGAGACAGGCAGCGCGACCGAACCTAGCACGTCGCTGTGCCCCGCAGGTACTGCTCGCYGGCCTTCGCGCGGCGATTGCGGAAGCTTTTCGCCAAATAGCGTCCAGCGTTCGGCGAGTGAGAGATTTGCCTGGCCGAGCGCCGCCAGCACGCGGACCGGCTCGGCCGCTTCTCGCTGCGCCTCTTTCTGGGGCGGCGCGTGCGGGCCCTGCACCGAAGCAAGGTCGGGCCAGTCCAACGGACTGCGCCCGAAGAGCGAGATGCCAAGGAAGACGGGCAACGCCGGTGCCTTCACGGATGAAGGAAGACTGTCGGCATCACTCGTCACGATGCTGGCCATTGCCATCGACGAGGTGATCGCGATCAGGATCGGCAGGTTGACTGCCCATCTCCAAAACCGCCCCCTCCGAACCAACGCAGATCGGTACATCGACACCCCTCCGGATCACAGAGGGAAGATGGCGAGCGGCCTTTCTGCGCTGGATGAAGTCAATGCCTAAACTTTTAGGCTTGCGCTCGGGCCAGAGAAATAAACGCACATCTTGGATATAGAGCGGTTCCGAGTATTAGAAGAATTGAGGGCCGTTTATTATGTAAGTATTGACCATGCTGCCAGGGGCACTGCAAGACCGATCGCAAAGGCCGTTGATCGACATAGAACGGCATTGTCACGGCGTAGCGGMGTTGTTGCGCCTCGRTCGGGTTGGTAGCCATTGAGCATGGCAAAGATCAGTTACAGCGGTTTTCGCTTTCCACCCGCGATCWTCCAGCTGGCAAACTCGCTGTATCTCCGGTTCACCCTCAGCTTCCGCGACGTCGAGGTCTGCTGGGGTTCTGTTGCAAACTCTTCAGTTACGGAGGTTAGGGCATCACCTTCCAGCCATTGGCGGGGGGATTTCAGATGTTCAAGGGCCGTCATTTCGACCGATCGGTCCTGCTGTGTGTTCGCTGGTATCTGGCCTACGGCCTGAGCCTGCGCGACCTGAAGGAGATGATGGCCGAGCGCGGCATCAGCATCGACCATTCCACGATCCACCGCTGGGTCGTCTACTTCGCGCCCTTGCTGCTTCAGCGCTTCAAC